>NZ_JANNDR010000251.1:0-8292 GCF_031378165.1 Chamaesiphon sp. OTE_75_metabat_556 | reverse complement strand
CGATCGAGTTTTAGGATTTAGTGGTGCGGGCATGGGTTGTCATGCCGAGTACAAGTGTCTGCCCGCAGATGGGATGGTGGTACTCAAGCCAGACAATCTCAGCTACGAAGAAGCTGCCGCCATCTCTTTTGGCGGCACGACGGCATGGGATTTCCTCCGCAGAGGAAACCTTCAAAGCGGTGAAAAAGTCCTCGTCAATGGTGCCGCTGGGTGTGTTGGGACAGCGGCGGTGCAACTTGCCAAATACTTGGGCGCAGATGTAACGGGAGTATGCAGTACCGCGAATCTAGAACTGGTGCAGTCGTTGGGAGCCGATCGCGCGATCGATTACACCAAAGAGGATTTTACAGCTAATGGTCAAACCTATGACATCATCGTCGATACCGTCGGTACGGCTCCCTTCGATCGTGTCAAAAATTCGCTGACAGCAGGCGGTCGTCTGTTACAGATTTTAGCTGGATTGCCAGATATCCTAATCGCACCATTGATATCGATGACTGGTAGCAAGAAAGCGATTGCTGGACCAGTAGCAGAGCGGGTGGAGGATGTCCAGTTGCTCGCCAACTTAGCAGCAGCGGGATCGTTCAAACCATACATCGATCGATCCTATCCATTCGATCGGATCGCGGAGGCGCACAGCTATGTGGACACAGGGCATAAAAAGGGAAATGTAGTCGTAACTTTGGAAGTATAAATCCAACACATGACAAAATGAGGCGATCGATCTCGATGCCGTTGAAAAGAGCCGAGATCGTACCTGGCTTGTCCGAGAAGTCGGTTTGTAGTAAGACATAGTTGAGTTAAGTTTAATCAACAGCGATCGCCAACGATCGACTTAAACTCTCAAGCTAAGATAAGAAGATTGAAGTAATACTTACCTAGTATGGATCGAACCGACTAGAATAGACACCGCAGCCTCCAGCTAAACCACCCAAATTATTTAAATTATTTAAGCGATTATATTTAACCCTTATGGGCAAACCAACCGGATTTATTGAATACCTGCGCGAAGTCGAAGGCGAACTCGCCCCACTCGATCGCATTCACAATTGGGACGAATTTCACCTGCCCATGCCCGATCAAAAGCTCCGCAATCAGGGAGCTAGATGCATGGACTGTGGCACTCCCTTCTGCCATACCGGAACGCTAATTAGTGGCATGGCCAGCGGTTGCCCGATTAATAACCTGATCCCCGAATGGAACGATCTGGTCTATCGCGGACTCTGGCGCGAAGCCCTCGATCGGCTTCACAAAACCAACAATTTCCCAGAATTCACGGGTCGAGTTTGCCCCGCACCCTGCGAAGGCTCCTGCGTACTGGGCATCCACAACCCACCAGTGACGATCAAAAGCATCGAACACTCGATCGTCGATAAAGGCTGGGCAGAGGGCTGGATCGTCCCCGAACCCCCCGCCCAACGCACGGGCAAGAAAATCGCGATCGTCGGTTCTGGCCCCGCTGGACTCTGTGCCGCCGCTCAACTTAATAAAGCCGGACATTGGGTGACAGTATTAGAACGCGCCGATCGACCGGGCGGATTGCTGATGTACGGCATCCCCAACATGAAGCTGGAAAAAGAACGAGTCGTGCTGCGCCGGATTGAACTCCTCGAAGCCGAAGGCATCGCTTTTAAATGCAACGTCGAAGTCGGTAAAGATCTTAGTGCTGAAGATCTCCGCAAAGACTATGATGCCGTCATCCTCTGCACTGGAGCCACCAAACCGCGCAATCTGCCGATCGAAGGTCGCGACTTCAAAGGTATCCACTTCGCAATGGAATTCCTCACAGCCAATACCCAGGCGGTATTAGACGGCAAAGAACATCGTGACTTTATCTCTGCCGCTGGCAAAGATGTCTTCATCATCGGCGGTGGCGACACGGGGACAGATTGCGTCGGCACCTCGATCCGCCACGGCTGCAACAGCGTCGAGCAGCTAGAAATCATGCCCATGCCCCCAGCAACCCGCGCCGCCAATAATCCCTGGCCGGAATGGCCGAAAGTGTACAAAATGGACTACGGCCAAGAAGAAGCCGCCGCGAAATTTGGTGCCGATCCGCGTGCCTATCTCACCACCGCTACCAAATTTGAGGGCGACGAACATGGCAATGTCACCGCCGTTCACACGGTTCAAGTTCAGTGGGAGAAAAACGAACAGGGACAGTTTGTCCTCCAACACGTTCCAGGCACCGAAAAAGTGAACCCCGCCCAACTCGTACTGCTAGCAATGGGTTTTCTCGGCCCCGAACAACTACTTGTGGATGCACTAGGTTTGGAAAAAGACCCTCGCAGCAATATCAAAGCCGAACACGAAAAATACACCACGAGTATTCCTGGTGTCTTCGCCGCTGGCGATTGCCGTCGCGGTCAAAGTCTGGTCGTCTGGGCATTCAATGAAGGTCGTGGTGCCGCTCGTGAATGCGATCTGTATCTGATGGGAAGTACTGACTTGCCCTAGGGTATGTTATGAGAAGGAATGTTAATTAAATTGACCTTCCTTCTCAAAGTAAGAACACGATCGTCAATTAACAACTGCATCGAGGTAAATAACATGCAAGTCTCATTACAAACTGTCTACGATAATCTCGAAAAGATCGATCTAGTCGATCCGACAACTAGTGCGATGTACCGACAATCAGCACAGGAAGTATTAGCCGATCCTGAGATTAGTTTAGAGTGGCGCAAAGCTATTTCCGATCGACTCAATCAAGTCAATCATGAGCTAACAGTTCACGCTCATGTGGATGACGATAGTTATTAATTAATAATTGATAATTGATAATTGATAATTAAATTTAGCTGTAGGTTGGGTAGAGCGAAGCGAAACCCAACAGCACCAATATTTGAACCTAATAAAATGACGTGATCGTCGATCGAACATTGGGTTCATTGGGTTTTGCATGGGTCTTTTGACAATCGGTATTTGTCATAAATACTCATTTCTGGACTATTCCAATCATCATAAACATCCTTGCTCGCATCAGTATGACTGTTGCAAATCAGATCGCAGTCACATATCTAAAGCATATTTTACTCGATCGGCCAGCCATTGCAAGGAGAAAGAGGCGTTAAAATGTATATCGAAGGTGTAATACAACAAAGCTCATACATGACTGGACATTTGACCGGACAAATGCTAGAATCGAGGTAAATCAGCATCTATGTCATGATTACTGCAACTTCCCCCAGACTAGATCCAGCCATAATTCGACAGAAATTGTCCCTATCTCAAGAAAAACTCAGTAGTTTACTAAAAGTCAGTAGTAAGACTGTCAATCGTGCGGAAAAACAACATTTACCGCTCAAAGATGCTGATGCTCAAGCTAGATTAGCTAAATTAGATGAGATCGTCACTCTAGGGTTGATGGTTTACACCCTTGATGGCTTGAAAGAATTTTTAACTACTCCACTTCCCGTGTTCGACTTGCCAAAGGCAACGCTTCGCGAACGATATACTGCCCTAGATCTCATGCAAATTGGCGATTTCGATCGGGTGATTAGTGCCTTGGCAGCAGATTTTGAAGGATTGGGCTTCTAGATGTCGATTCAATCATACATTCAGCCGTGGCAGGGCACTGCCGTGCGGCATATTCCCAAGCTAGCCGAGCAGCAGTATGATATCTACGACTTTAGTTACGCGGGTAGGAGTGCCGAAAATCGCTGGAATCTTTACGGAGAAACAACACTATATTTGGCTAAGGAGAAAAATATTGCTCTAGCTGAGTACGCACGACATTTTGAGGTCGATCGATCGACATCGCTAGCGCGACAGATCCAAGAGCGAATCGTCTATCGATTTGATGTCAGGCTAGAACGGGTATTGAATTTGTGTCAACCGGAAGTATGGCAAGAATTGTCCCTTGGTGACGCACCTAATTGCTTCCAAAATCGAGATATTGCTAGAGCTTGTGCTAATTTTATTCGCTATACTACCCCAGCAACGGCGATATTTGTCCCATCGATGGCGTTTTTGGATGATGTCGAGCAGTGGTGTTTGGTGCTATTTTTAGAAAAACTGCCTTCAGATGTGCGGGAATTTTTACCGAACGTTGTTAGTGATGGGAGTTTTCGGATCGATTGATGTTGTTGCTCCGCTCTCATAGTGTGTCGATTCAGATTCTGAATGAACCCGATCGAGTGAATTTAGTTTTTAAAAACTTGCACATGCTATAATTTACAAGAGATATGTTAGGTATATACATATCGCTAGCAACTCTGTCGATATGATTAAATCAGTAGCAGCACCTCAGTACAAAGATTTAGACTATTATTGCAAATGTTTTGCTAAACTCAAGGTAAGTAAAACCAAAGAACGTGGACTGGCTAGCCATAAACCAATTCTGATTTTAGCGGTATTAGAACTAATTACTCAACGATCGATCGTCGAAAATCGTATTCTAGTATCTGATGAGTTAATTGAGGTTTTCAAAAGATATTGGAGTATTTTAGTTGGTGAGTCTATTTATACAGATGCGCTGCATTATCCATTCGTTCACTTGCGAAGTAGTGGATTTTGGCATGTTAAATTCAAAGATAATTTTACAGGTGTACGAATTAAAACTACTAATAAGTTAAAAGAATTCGTAGATTATGCTTGTTTAGATGATACGTTATTCGATCTTCTTCAAGATTCATTGGCTAGACAAGTATTGATAGATAGCTTAGTAGCTACTTGGTTTGCAGATAGCCAGATTAAACTCAGTGATACTTTTGATGTCAATCAAAGATTTGAGAACGCAGAACAAATAGAACTAGAAAATCCAGACTCAAAGATTAAGTTTGTATTCCGCAAGTCATTTGTTAGAAGTTCTTTCTTTCGCAAATCAGTTGTGGAAGAATATGATTATAGATGCGCTTTCTGCAAATTAAAAATCATCAGAAATCCTAATCAAAATATTGTTGATGGTGCTCATATCATCCCTTTTTCTCAATCCTTTGATAGTAGGATGGATAATGGAATATCTTTGTGTAAAAATCACCATTGGGCATTCGATTTAGGCTGGTTTAGTATCGATGATAAATATCGCATATTAGTCGGACAGGGACTAGATGATGATTCACCACATGCCAGATCGATGCAAGACTTTCATCATGAATCGATCGTATTGCCTAACAATGAACAGTATTTCCCAAGACTAGAATCATTAAAATGGCATCGAGATAATAAATTCAAGCCTTAATTAATTAAATTATATATTGTGAACGATCTTCAGATAGCTTTGCCCTCATCACGAAATTTAGAACAATTAGTAGAACATATTCAAGAACTTACTCAAGAGATTCAAGATCTATATATTAGTGATAGTATCCCGTGGGTAATTGGAATTTCTTGGGGTAAAGACTCATCAACAATCTTACAATTGATTTGGACTGCGATCGAGAAATTGCCCGTCGAGCGGCGACACAAGAAAATTTATGTGATGACCACAGATACATTAGTAGAAAATCCGATCGTTTCAGCTTGGGTCGATCGATCGATCAAAATATTAACAGCGGCAGCTAAAGAAAAGTCAATGCCATTCGAGCCACATTTACTTCAGCCTGAAGTAAAAAACTCATTTTGGACATGCTTGATTGGCAAGGGATATCCAGCTCCACGGAATGGTTTCCGGTGGTGTACGGAACGGATGAAAATCAAACCAGTCAATCAATTTATTCGTGATGTTTTGAGAGTTTATGGTGAAACCATTATTGTTTTAGGTGCCCGTAAAAGTGAAAGTTCTGTTCGTGCCGCAGTTTTGAAAAAGAATGAAGTAGGTAGAGTCAGAGATAGATTAAGTCCCAATCCTAATTTAGCTAATTCTCTTATTTATACACCGATCGAAGATTGGCGGACTGACGAGGTGTGGATGTACCTGATGCAGTTTGAAAATCCTTGGGGCGGAAACAATAAAGACTTATTTACCCTGTATCGAGGTGCGACTGCCGATAATGAATGTCCTTTAGTCGTAGATACATCTACAGCTAGCTGTGGTGATTCGCGCTTTGGGTGCTGGGTATGTACGTTGGTAAGCAAAGATAAGTCAATGGAGGCAATGATTCAAAACGATGAAGAGAAAGAATGGCTACAGCCACTATTAGATCTGCGGAACGAACTAGATATTTATGACGATCATGATAAACGTGATTTTCGGCGAATCTATGGGAAAGTAGAACTTTTTGAGCGTAAATCTAAAGACAAGAAAGATGAGACTGAAGTGATCCCAATTCCTGGTCCCTATACTAAATTCTGGCGCGAACATTGGTTGCGGCGGGTGCTAGAAGCACAGGTACAAATCCAGCAAACTGCGCCAGTAGATATGCGAGATATTACGCTGATTACTGATGAAGAACTAGGCGAAGTCAGACGAATTTGGTTGGAAGAGAAACATGAATTTGACGATAGTTTACCGCGCATTTATGAAGAAGTAATGGGCAAACCTTTTAAAGATAATCGCATCCAGGAAAAGCAACTCTTAGGCGGGGATGAATGGTCGATCTTAGAAGAGATCTGTAACGATGATGCCATGCATCTAGAATTGATGGCAAAGTTGCTCGATACCGAACGCCAACATGCTACCAAATCACGGCGGGGGGTTTTTGAAAACCTCGAAAAGTGTTTCGATAGTAGTTCTCGATCGAAAGCAGAAGCCATCGCTATCGCCCATGAGAAGCGCGATTTGAAGGAGGCTGCCAGTCAGGGTGATGTCGGTAAGGTGAAGCAATTAACCTGGGCGCAGATGAAGTTTAAGACTGATGAGGCAACAGAGGGGGAATGATGTTTGAGCAGTAGATTCATTGACTAATGTATTCTCTCCTGTCGTAAAGATCGATCTTGGCACCTCCAAGCGCAACTATCGATCGGATCGCATCTTGCACCAATACATAAAAACTAGTAAAGACCAGGGATCTGAGGTTTTCTCCGACGCAGAGTGCGTCAAGACAGGGACACCCCTACACAATTAACTTGTAGGGGTGCCCCTTGTTGGGTACCCTAGATCTACGCCCAGAAATAGTACGTTAGAGCTGTCGTAAGGTGTGAATCGGGACGAAATCTTAAAAAAAAGTATCGTAATTAACCAAATACTATTTACTGCCAGATAATTTCATTTATCATCAAGATAAGTAAAGCTAATCAGTAGTATAAGGGGGATCGTAGTAATGAGGGAGCGAACGGATTGGCAGGAAACGCCAGCAGAAGGATCTATCTACCACCCTGGCCAAAAGGTGGAAGTTAAGCACCGTCCAGGGACGATCGATACTGTGATTGCTTACGATCCGATGATGGTGCCACCAGTGATCCTCGCGATCGATCCCCAGCCGCGCTACCCTGAAGAATTAACATTAGTCGATCGCGCTGGGACGGGATTTAATTGGTTGAATCCCTGGCATAAAGCCATCCCTAACTCCCCACTTGGAGTAGATAGCCCGCGAAAACTGGTAACTAATGTCTAATCGCTGGCAGCGGGGATCGATCTGTGCCTGTGCCACCGAAGCTGAAGATCCGATTGCGAATTGTAACGCACTTCTCCCGCATGAGGTCAATTTTCTGCGATACTGATAAACCGATAAAAGAATAATTGTTGGGACGATCTCATGCGGGATGCTGTAACAAATCTCATTAAAACTTACGATATCACAGGTCGTTATTTAGACCGAAACGCGATCGATAGCTTAAAATCCTATTTTGATACTGGAGCGGCGAGAATTGCTGCTGCGGGGGTAATCAATGCCAATGCAGCCGCGATTGTCAAACGGGCAAGTTTGCAGCTATATGAAGAATTGCCAGAACTCATTCGTCCTGGTGGTAACTCTTATACAACCAGGCGTTATGCAGCTTGTTTGCGGGATATGGATTATTATCTGCGCTATGCCAGCTATGCGATCGTTGCTGGAGATACCAATGTCTTGGACGAGCGCGTCCTCCAAGGCTTGCGAGAGACTTATAACTCTCTAGGTGTTCCCATCGGGCCAACAGTGCGGGGTATCCAAATCATCAAAGATCTCGTCAAGGCTCAGTTGGTAACGGCGGGAATCGCCGATACTAGCTGTGTGGATGCACCTTTCGACCATATGACCCGCGAGATGAGCGAACGGGATCTTTAAAGCAGCCGATCCAAACAACCCAAGTGGGTTGTTTGCTCGATCGAGCTTACCAAATTGCATAAATTGATACCAAAAGCGATCGTCACCGCTGCTATCTTGAGGTTAGCAGCGGTGACGATCGCTTTTGGTATCAATTTATGCAATTTGGTAAGCTCGATCGAGCAAACAACCCACTTGGGTTGTTTGGATCGGCTGCTTTAAAGATCCC
>NZ_JANNDR010000240.1:0-6803 GCF_031378165.1 Chamaesiphon sp. OTE_75_metabat_556 | reverse complement strand
AGTTGGGCTAGCTCGACTTGCAATTTACCTGCACCAGATTGCGCGCGTTGGGCAAAGATATCTAAGATCACCTCAGTTCTGTCTACGACCCGAATCCCGATTTGGGTTTCGAGATTCCGCCCCTGGCTGGGGGAGAGATTGCAGTCAAAGACAATTAGGTTCGCCCCGATTTTTTGAGCGGCGAGGGCGATTTCTTGGATTTTCCCTTCCCCGACGACGGTTTGCGGGTGGGGTTTCGATCTTTTTTGCTGGATGGTGTGGAGGACTTCACCGCCTGCTGTTTCGACTAATTTAACGATCTCTTCCAAGCCATCGGTAAATCGCTGGGTAGTCACATAGTCGGTTTTGACCCCAACTAATACGACTCGATCTGTTTCGTCCGCAACGTTTTGATTGGCAACATCTCGCTCGTATTCGCGCTCGATCCCATCAACCAGATCCAGAAAATCTTGGTCGCTAATCGTATCTAGGCTCAACGGTGGCGAAATCGTCCAATTAATCTCTGGATGCGGCACCAAGTGAGCGAGATAGGTATCTTGAATATATCCAGTCGCACCCCCGCCCCGTTTTTGAAAACCGCTACCAGTAATGTTTAGAATTACCAGTGCATCTAATCGCTGCAGAGCCATTGCTGTCAGCGCACTCTCACTAGGAATTTCCGGTTTGAGTTGGGTCGAAATACACCGAATCCCACTCAATCGTTCGGCACCATAACGCGGTAATTCTAATGGTGGAATTTGAGTTTGGCGGGGAGTGCCGACACCCAACCGGATAATTTGACCGCGCCGATTGATATATACGCTCACTGGGTCGCCGATTTCGGCACTAATTGCCGCTAGCTTTTGGGCAAATTCTGGCGTAGTCAGTCGATCGCCTGGTAGTCGATCGTTATATAACTTCCGGAGCTTTTTAATCTGATTGGATTTTAATCCTTGTAAGTTGCCGTAAATTGTCTCGATATGCTCTGTTCCTAACGCATTACCTCTAGTGTAGTAGCTGGCGCAGACGTTTGGCGTCGTTGCTTGTAAAACTTTGTTACTAACTCGAATGTAGAGATTGGGTAGAATATTGAAATCCGATCGATACCCGATAAGCAGATTATGACTTTTACTCTATTTGGTCGCTGGCAAATTCGAGTCTTGTTATTGGCTACAGTTGGGCTATTATTAACCATCCTCATGGTAGTCAGATCTAGTCCCGCGATCGCCGGACAAACTTTGCTAACCTTAATCTATCTCGGCTTATTCGGATTAGCCTGGGATTTTGGCTATCATCAGTTGCAACGATTTCGCTGGGATGGCGACTGGAACGGGTTGTTCCAGTTCGGTGCGGCAGTATGGGAAGGGCTATTTTTGATAACGATTATTAAAGTTATTGGCTTACCAGGGATCGACATAGCTCATTTTAATATCCCTGGGTTCATCGGGTTTTATACTAGTTTTAGTCTGCTTAGTGCGATCGTCACTCATTCCCTACTCCGCATCCTGTCACCCTATTCGCGCTTCAATGGGGGACAATGGTTTTAGGTTAGGCTTGAGGTTTTGCAGGATGCAAGCGTCCTTTGTCTTACAACGCCCCCACTCTCCCACACAACCTACCATTCTTGCCATGCTGATTCGTACTTTCGTCAGATTTACCGTTGCGATCGTGTTATCGATGTCTACGTGGCTAGTTGCCCCCGCAGCATTCGCAGTTACGCCCATCCCGTTGTCAAATATTGGTTATAAGGATTGTTCGGCAGAAATGTCTAAAGGTGCGGTGAGTAGCGGTGGGGTAACGCAGGATGCTGCTTGTTTTTTGATTACTGGCAAAGCCGAAAATAAGTCGGGTAAGACAGTCTACGATGCGGATGTCTTCGGGCGGATTTATGATGCGGACAATAACAATGTGCTGCCAAATCGGGGGCGGGTGGGTTTAATCGAGCAGGTACCACCAGGGATTAATGATTTTGAAATGCGAGTTACGGTGCCAGCGAGTGCGCGGCAGCCGCTGCAATTGAAGAAGTTTAAGGCTTCTGGCTTTACTACTAAAATTAGACAATAATCTCACTTAGCGAGACAGGCTATCGATCTCAAGATTTAAACTATCAATAGTCGTGGAGGATAAGTTATGACTACAACCTCATCAAAAACTATCCCATTACTAGAAAATGGCGACAGGCTGACTCGTCATGAATTTGAGCGGCGTTATGCTGCTATGCCTTATCAAAAAACAGGGAGTAATAAAGCAGAATTAATCGAAGGCATCGTCTATATGGCATCCCCATTAAGAATTAGAAGTCACGCACAACCCCACAGTCAAATTACGGGTTGGTTGGTTTCATATCAAGCTAATACACCTAGTTTGATGGTGGGGATCGAACCAACAGTGCGCCTCGATCTAGATAATGAATTTCAACCTGATGCGGTGATGTTTATCCCAGGTAGAGGAGCGAGGATTACGGAAGATGACTATATCGCAGGTGCGCCGGAATTAATAATTGAGATTGCGGCTAGTACTGTATCGATCGATCTTCACGATAAGAAAGCTGCTTATCGTCGCAATGGCGTACAGGAGTATATTGTCTGGCGCACTTTGGATCGAGAAATCGACTGGTTTAGTCTTAAAGATGGTGACTATATCCGGCTAGAACTCGATGAGAATGGCATAGTTAAGAGTCAAGTATTTCCTGGATTGTGGTTGGCGGTTGAAGCAATATTGTCAGGCTCGATGGCAGATGTTTTGGCGGTATTGCGATCTGGATTAAATTCGATATCAAGAGTTAAATAATTTAGGTTCGCAAGTATTTGGACTTAGTACTCAAGGTAATGAATATCAGCTTGAAGCAAAGATACGCCTGCATTTGCCTTTCGATCTTTTGAGCGATTGTGATTTGAGCTTTGCCAAGATGCTCAAATTACCAATTCTTGAAATAGATAACAATCACCTAATTAAGCGAGTTACACTCATTGTGAAAGATGGGAAAATAGTTAAAGTCTTCTATCCAGTTTTTCCGCCCGATCGAAATGCCGATGATGTTATTAATTGGCTTAAAAAATATGCCTTATAAATATATATGCATGTGAAATCTCAATTTCAAGCATCTGTAGGGGCGGGTTTATGCTAACAATTATCGATCGATCCTAGCAACCTCCAGCAAACCCGCCCAACCCCACTAGAATGTCTAAATCGATTAGATATTCGTAGCCAATCACATACAATTCGTTATTCGTAGTTGAGGGCGGGTTTAATTTAAATATTCTAGAATTACCCATAGGGTATAGCATAAACCCGCCCCTACAGATTGTGTATAATTTAATTAGGTTAATCTACTCGATCGTATGTCTCAAACTCCTCTGCTAATTCTCGTCGATGGACACTCCCTCGCTTACCGTTCTTACTTTGCCTATGCCAAAAGTAAGAGCGGTGGCTTGATGACTTCTGCCGGAGTGCCGACGAGTATTTGTTTTGGATTTGTCAAGGCTTTGGTAGAGATTATTAATAGTCAAAAGCCGGATTCAATGGCGATCGCATTTGACTTACGCGCGCCGACTTTTCGACATGAGGCTGATGAAAATTATAAAGCCGATCGAGTGGAAACGCCAGAAGATTTCACGATCGATATTCAGAATCTGTATCTATTATTGAGAGCGTTAAATTTACCAACAGTTACGGCGGTGGGATTTGAGGCGGATGATGTGTTGGGGACTTTGGCGGGGAGAGCTAGCCGCGCGGGTTATCAGGTGAAGATTTTGTCTGGCGATAAGGATATGTTCCAATTGGTGAGAGATCGCGATCGAGTCAGCATATTGTACATGACTTCAGCTTTTGCTCAAAGTGGCCCTTCGGTAGTGGAAATGAACGAGCAAGGTGTCGTCGATAAAATGGGTGTGACTGCGGCGCAGATTATTGACTATAAGGCGTTGTGTGGGGATAAGTCAGATAGCATTCCTGGCGTGCGGGGAATTGGTGATAAGACGGCGGTGAAGTTGTTGAATGAATATGGCGATCTGGCGACTATTTACGATCGCGTGGAAGAGATTCTAGGGGCGAATGGTAAGAAGCTGATTGCGGGGAAGGATGATGCTAATCACTCGCAATATTTAGCGAAAATTATTACCGATGTACCGTTGGCAGTTGAGTTAATCGAGACGAAATTAACTGGGTTCGATTTTCAGCAGGTGCAGCCGTTATTACAAACATTAGAGCTGCATCGATTTACCAAAGATATCGAGAAACTACAAGAGGCTTTCGGCGGTGCGGCGGCTCCAGATCCTGAGAATGTTAATAGTCCCCACGAAGCAATTCATGAGATTGTAACGCCTGGTGGGGCAATCGTGCCCGATGATGGTGGCGACGATATGTGGTTTTTTAGTGCCGAAGATACCGATAAATTTCAACTCAGTCGGCTATGTCCGATTCAACCGCAAATTATCGATACGTTAGCGAAATTGCAAGCTTTAATTACCAATCTTCAGCAACATACAGATCCCAATCATCCCGTTGCTTGGGATACGGAAACTACCGATTTAGAACCGCGCAATGCGAATTTAGTTGGGATTGGTTGCTGTTGGGGTGAGGAAACTAATAGCATGGCATATATCCCCGTGGGACATGAAACGGGAGATAATTTAGATCTAGAATTAGTCTTCAATAGTCTCAAACCAATCCTCGAATCTGCGGCTTATCCAAAGGTATTGCAAAATGCTAAATTCGATCGATTGGTATTTAAAAACCAAGGCATCCACCTCCAAGGGGTAGTATTTGACACGATGCTGGCGAGCTATGTCCTTAATCCCGACAGCAGCCACAATCTCACCGACTTATCCAGCCGCTATCTGAGCATCGTCCCCCAGAGTTACGATGACTTAGTACCAAAAGGACAGACGATTGCGAATATTCGCATCCCCGCAGTCGCCGAATATTGCGGGATGGATGTCTGGGGTACATATCGCCTTCACGATCTCCTCAAAGCCGAATTAGCCGCCGCACCGAAATTACTCGCGCTCTTGCAAGAGATCGAATTACCCCTCGAACCGATTCTTGCAGACATGGAAGATCGGGGTATCAATATCGATGCGGAATACCTGAAGACACTCTCGCTAGTATTAGCTAAAGATTTAGCCAAAATCGAGGAGCAAACCTACACCCTAGCTGGCGAAAAATTCAATCTCGGATCGCCCAAACAACTCGCGCAAATCTTATTTGAAAAACTCCAATTGGACACCAAAGGTATCCGCCAAACTAAATCCGGCTACTCCACTGATGTCAATACCCTGGAAAAATTGCAAGGCAAACATGAAGTCGTCGATCTGATCCTCCAACACCGCACTTTCTCCAAGCTCAAATCTACCTACGTCGATGCGCTCCCCGCCTTAATACATCCCAAAACTGGCAGAGTTCACACCGATTTCAATCAAGCCGTTACCGTCACGGGGCGACTCTCATCATCCAATCCCAACCTTCAAAATATCCCGATCCGCACCGAATTTAGTCGCCAAATTCGCCGCGCATTTATCCCCGCACCAGGTTGGATTCTGGCTGCGGCTGACTACTCCCAAATCGAACTCCGCATCCTCGCCCACCTGAGCCAAGAACCCGTTTTGATCGCGGCTTACAACCAAAACGAAGATATCCACACCGTCACCGCCAAACTCTTATTTGAAAGTGATACCGTCACCAGCGAACAACGCCGGATGGGTAAGATCATCAATTTCGGCGTTGTTTATGGCATGGGTGTCGCTAAATTTGGGCGAGAAACAGGTGTCAAAACCAGCGAAGCCAAAGTCTTCATTGAGAAGTTTTACGATCGATACCCAGGCATTTTTGACTACTTAGAGCGCGTCAAACGGGAAGCGATCGCGTTAGGATATGTCGAAACTGTCTGCGGACGGCGGCGGTATTTCAAGTTTGAAAGTGGTAAATTGCGCGGCTTAAAAGGTAGCAATCCAAATTCGATCGATCTGGATAATCTCGGCAATTTAGGACAATTAGATGCGGGCTATTTACGCGCTGCGGCGAATGCACCGATTCAGGGTTCGAGTGCGGATATTATTAAGTTGGCGATGATTTCGATCGATAAGTTATTGGAGCAATATCAAGCAAAGATGTTGTTGCAAGTCCATGATGAATTGGTGTTGGAAATTCCCCAGGATGAGTGGGAGGAGTTGCAGCCGAAGATTAAGGCGACGATGGAAAGTGCGATCGATCTGAGTGTGCCGATGGTGGCAGAGATTGGGAGTGGGGCTAATTGGATGGATGCGAAGTAAAGAATAGATTATGATTGGAATCTCTATTTTACCTCCTTGAATCCTATGGCCATTCCATTAGTATTAAAATCTAAGTAAAACATTTTTAAATTAGATATTCTGCTCATCAATCTGGGTAAATCTTTGATTTTATCTATTTCAATGATAATTCTTTTTAAATTAGTTAATTTGGTCATAGACTCTGGAAAGCTTTGTAATTGATTATGAGTAAGATTAAGTTCTGTAAGATTAATTAAGCCACCTATGGATTCAGGCAAGCTTGTTAGTTGATTCTGCCAAAGATCGAGATTAGTGAGATGAGTAAGTTGAGAGATTGACTCAGCAAGATTTTTTATTTTATTATGACTAAGGTTGAGATTTGTTAGGCTATTAAGTTGACCGATACTATCAGGTAGAGCTACAAAACTGTTGTTAGATAGATTCAGCCATGTGAGATTAGTTAGCCTGCCAATAGATTCAGGCAAACTTGTTAGATGATTAAATGGAAGATGAAGCGTTTTTAGATTAGTTAATTTACCGATGGATTCAGGTAGCTTTACAAGGTGACTACTTTCA
>NZ_JANNDR010000221.1:0-3246 GCF_031378165.1 Chamaesiphon sp. OTE_75_metabat_556 | reverse complement strand
ATCAATCGAACTTAACATATTCACTAGTCCTTCTGACAATTTCTCTAGCTTCTCCATCCTCGCCTCATGATTGAGCCTGTCTGTGGCAGCTTGGTCTAACATTGCTTGAATCGCACGGGAATTAGAATCGACAATCGCTTGGGTTGCTCGTTGGGCAGCCGCAGTTTCTTGTTGGGCAGCCGTAGTTTCTCGCTGGGCAACTACGATCGATTGCAGCAATAGTTGCATTTCTTCAAAGGTCATGTGTTAATCTCCTGAATTTGGTAATCATATCTTACTGGAAATCAACCACATCTGTCATGAAAATATCAAATGCGATCGGATAAGCGATATGAACAAAAATGACTCGAACAATACCTCAGGTACTAATTGGGAAGCATTAGCAGCAATGTCTGGTGACAACATTGATTACTCAGATATTCCACCCTTGACAGATGAATTTTTTGAGCGGGCAACGCTGCGAATTCCCGCAGCACAGGCTCAGAATTTGGTGCATCTAGACCCCGATGTGATGAAATGGTTTCAGTCTCAAGGGGTAAAGCCGACGGAAATGATTAATACAGTTCTGCGCCGATATATTGAAGATAACACCCGACAATCTGCATAAAATATCTGCTATGAAAATGCCAGCCTAATGAAATCACTAGGCTGGCATCTTTTACACAAAAAATTCGATTAGTTTAGAATCCTATCCTTTCCGTGCTGCGGCAGCTTCATCGGGATGAATGTTCAACCGAGTTAGATTGACACGTCCTTTATTGTCGATTTCGCGAACTTTGACAATCACTTCATCGCCAACGCCGACTTCATCTTCGACTTTGCCGACGCGATGATCGGCGAGTTGGGAGATGTGGATCATTCCTTCTTTGCCTGGTAGCAGCTCCACAAAGGCACCGATCGGAATAATCCGAGTCACACGACCTAAATAGACATCACCTTCGTTCAGACGGCGGGTTAGCCCCTGGACGATTTGGATCGCGCGTTTGGCTTTGTCGTTATCGACGGCAGAAACGGTGACGGTGCCATCATCATCGATGTCGATTTTGGCTCCGGTTTCCTCGGTGATCCCTTTGATTGTCTTACCGCCAGGTCCAATTACCAAGCCGATCAGTTCTGGATCGATTTTGAAGGTGAGTAAGCGTGGGGCGTAGGGTGAGAGTTCTTCGCGGGGTTTGTCGATCGCAGCCAACATTTTCTCTAGAATATGTAGGCGGGCGGGACGTGCTTTATTAATTGCTTCGGCAATTGTCACCATCGGTAAACCGCTGATTTTCATGTCCATTTGCAGGGCGGTGATTCCGGTGTCGGTACCCGCTACTTTAAAGTCCATGTCGCCGAGGAAATCTTCGATCCCTTGGATATCAGTCAGTACGCGCACTTCGTCGCCTTCTTTGATTAGTCCCATTGCCGCACCACTGACAGGTTTGGAGATGGGCACACCAGCATCCATCAGCGCGAGGGTTGAGCCACAGACCGAACCCATCGAGGTTGAACCGTTGGAAGAGAGTACTTCTGAGACGATTCGCAGTACATATGGGAACTCATCTTTGCTGGGCAATACTGGGATCAGAGCGCGTTCTGCCAGGGCACCATGCCCAATTTCACGGCGACCTGGGCCACGCATAGGTCGAGTTTCACCGACGGAGTAAGGGGGGAAATTATAGTGGTGAATATACCGTTTGGTATTTTCAGGGTTGAGATCGTCGCCGAGATCCTGAGCATCGCCTGGAGTACCGAGGGTACAGGCAGACAGTACTTGAGTCAGACCCCGATTGAACAAACCCGTCCCGTGAACGCGCTTGGGCAGTACGCCAACAAAACAGGAGATCGGGCGGACTTCATCAAGTGCGCGTCCGTCTACTCGTCGTCCAGTTTCGATTACCTGTTGACGCATCATTTTCTTGGTGATGCTCTTGAACAGGGTGCTGACGACTTTACTGTCAGTAGCGGCGGCGACTTTAATTGGATCTTCTTCTGGTAAAGCGGCGATTTCTTCCACTGCTTTGGCTTTGATTGCATCTAGCTCGGTATCGCGCACGCCTTTAGGTTCGTATTTACCGAGGGTTAGCTTGATGCTTTCGGTAGTACGATCGCGGAGAAAGTTTTCCAACGTGGGATCGGTAATCGGTTTCTCCGCCTGAACAATGCCAATTCCGAGTTCTGCTAGCAATTCCCGTTGCGCGGTGATTAGCTCTAGAACAGCTTCATAGCCAAAGTCGATCGCTTCGATGATATCCTGCTCTGGCAGTTGATTGGCACCTGCTTCGACCATGATAATCCCGTCGGGAGTACCCGCCACAACCAGATCCAAGTCGCCAATCTGCACTTCACGGTAGGTCGGATTGATGATAAAGTCATCCCCGACCAAACCAACTCGAACCGCCGCCATCGGGCCATTAAAGGGCATTCCCGCGAGGAGAGTAGCGATCGAAGCTCCAGTTACCGCCAAGACATCTGGGGGCACTTGCTCGTCCAGAGACATGGTAGTGGCGACGATTTGAATATCATCTCGCAACCAGTCTGGAAACAGCGGACGCATGGGTCTGTCAATCAATCGACTAGTCAAGGTGACTTTTTCTGGTGCTCTACCTTCACGCCGCAGGAACCCGCCAGGAATGCGTCCGGCTGCATAGATTCTCTCTTCATACTCTACGAGCAATGGTAGGAAATCAATTCCTTCCCGTCCTTTCGATCGAGTTGCTGTAACTAAAACACTGGTATCGCCAGATTCAATCAATACGCTACCGCCAGCTTGGGGTGCGTATACTCCAACCTTAAGCCTGATATCCCTACCCATCGGTGCTCCGCTGGGCGGGTCCGGCCTTGCGGCAGTCGTCGCACGGGATCTCGATTCGCTTTACATCGTCTCGATCTCGGCTGCCCATGACACGATTGTCTGGGCATCAGGAACACGAAATGGGTCGCTCGGTGGCACCTACTCCATCACCGGTGGTCAATTCACCGGTCAGTCCGGAATGTGGCGACTTGAGCCTCAGTCCAGACTCGCGCCCACAGCCTTGGTGTTGATCGCACTATTTGGTGCTGTCGCCATCGTCTTGCTCCTATCCGTCGGGGCAACGCTTGCGTGCGACACGTGGTGGCGACGGCACGATCCGGCATCCATCGTAGGCTTGACGGCAGACGAGCGAACGAAGCTGAATTCGTTGGGTGGATGGCTGGCCGTGACGGTGATCGGCAATTTCATCCTTGCCATGTACATGCTCGCGACGGTTGGAAGCATTCTCG
>NZ_JANNDR010000217.1:0-2774 GCF_031378165.1 Chamaesiphon sp. OTE_75_metabat_556 | reverse complement strand
AGTCGATCGAGGGATCGTTCTAGTTCCGCAACTCGTGTTTGCAATTGTCGAAATGAGCGTTTCGATCGCGTTGGCATATCCAGTCGGTGCGACCTCTGTTGATGATCTAATTTAAGCTATTGATCGGGCATCCTGATCGTTGAAACCCAATTATTTTGTCAATACATCACTTTATTTAGAAGTTTGTGAACTAGGCGGTTTATCGCTTGCGTCCGCTCTGTTCATCGAATCAATCTCAAGAGTTTGGTGACTATTCGATCGCTTTTGATAACATTCGATCCTTCTAAATAATCGGTTGTAATCCCGATCTTTTGGCTAGGTTAAAAGCTAGAGGTTTGGTGGTCTGAAATTTGAGTCAGACCTTATATAATTAGCGCATCGAAAATCCGCCAATTTTATGTCGATCTCTGCTCACAAACGATTGTGGCTCAACGCCTTGGCGATCGCCACCCTCGCCACGATTGCTCTCCCGCTGGCTGGACGCGCTGCCGAGCGGATTGTCACCCGATTTCCACCACTTAAAGACTTTTCTATTTCGGTTCGAGATCTTGAAGCCTTTGCTAAAGATGGCCATGCTGGCGATCGCGTATAGCAGTCGTCATGTTAGTTCATGGCGGCGATTGTTGCCGTATACGGGAACATTACAACGGATTGGAGGCATATTGAAGTCTATTTATCAATTGGAAAATTTTAGGGATAGTACATTTATCGTTTAGCGAACTGCTCATGAGACCTCAATTACTGATTCCAGAGTTTTCTAAAAGTGCGATCGATCCCAAAGCTCTGCTCCTCAATAGTTATGATGGTACTCCCGAAATTGATCGTGATGAATATCGGCTGACTATAATCGATAAATCTATTAATAAATGAATCCGATCGGACGTTACGTTTGTATATCCAACTAGAATCTTATCGAAACTCAATCATAATGATGAAATCAACTCTGAGTCGCAAAATTTTGACTATTGTTACTGGTTTAGCCGTCACCATGATGGGAATGAGTTCCATCGAAGCTGCAACCGCAGCAACAACATCTAGCACAGTTTCTACTCAAGTAGCTCCAGGTTCTAATCAAATTGCCGCCAATAAGATAAAACGTAAAAAAGTTGGTGCGATGAAGAAAGGTAGTACGATGAAGAAAGGTGATGCTATGAAAAATGGTGATGCTATGAAGAAACAGTAGAATTAGTATCTACTAACTACTAGACATCGTGCGAACATCGATGGGAGCGTGTCACTTTTGCGATGAGTATTTATACTCATCGACTCAAATACCATAATTGATAGAGCTTTTGCAGTGCCTACATTCCTGATTTCACATTTGTGCATTTGTCCAGATCTGCAAAAGTGACACGCTCCCAACATCGATCTAATGCTAAGAGAGTGTTTGAAAGATAAATTACTTTATGAATAAGACTTTTCAGGCACTTTTAGCTCGAATAGATCGATTGATATTTACATCATTTAAACTTGCTAAACCCCTAATATGCCAAATAATTATCCTCTCCTATTGAGCCTATCGATCGTGTCACTAATCACAGTCGCCTGTACCATTCCACAAACGATTTCGCCTACCCCTTCTGCCGATTCTACTCCAGTAGTGATAGCAGGAATGAAAATTGATCCGCCAATCGATATTCCCGCTGCTAAAGTCAAGGGTGAACAGACGATCGTCCTCGCAGGTGGTTGTTTTTGGGGTGTAGAAGCGGTGTTTGAACAGCTCAAAGGCGTTTCCAATGTTGTCTCTGGTTACTCTGGTGGAACTGAGACAACTGCAAATTATGATGCTGTCAGTCGCGGCGCGACAGATCATGCAGAAGCCGTCAAAATCACCTACGATCCCCAGCAAATTTCCCTTGGCAAATTACTAAAAATTTACTTTTTAGTCGCCCACGATCCGACTCAGGTAAATCGTCAAGAACCAGATGTTGGCCCCCAATATCGATCGGCGATCTTCTTCACTAATTCCGACCAACAAAAAGTAGCAAAAGCTTATATTGATCGGCTTAATAGAGCCAGTGTGTTCCCGAAACTAATTGCCACCCAATTAGTGCCATTAACTAAGTTTTATGGGGCTGAAGACTATCATCAAAATTTTATCGATCGCAATCCCAATCAAGCCTATGTCGTTAGACACGATCGACCAAAGTTAGCACAACTACGACAACAATTTCCCAATCTGATCAAAAAAAGTTAGATTTTTAAATTAACCCCTGCTTACCAGCCCGCGTTGCGGAATCGCTCCCTAATATCTAAAACGTGCACTTAGGAATACTTACACTACTGGCATCAATCTAAACGCGATCAATTATTTACTACTGAATTAATTTGCTCACCCCCAGTACCAGCTTTGCCAAGTAGCCATCCAAATCGCCAGCATGGTAACTTAGTTCCGTTAAGCATTCCAACACATGGTGACTAAGTGCAGAGGACAGGGGGTCTAGAGAACTCATGGACAGATAATTAATGAAGAACTTGGAAATAAATAGGCCGAGTATAAGATTTATACCTAGAACTTTCAATGATTAGAATCAATTTAGAGCCGATTTCGATGAATTTTCATTTCCCGCTGACTGCGAGAGATTACACCCAATCAGCTTTGAACGAGAGCTTAATCTGCCAGCAACGAAACAGCGTCCAGCTCGCTAGAGGCACTTAACGTGAAAAGTCAGGGTAGTTGAGAACTGTGACGATCGAGTTTGGAACCGACCCAACCCAGCAAATAGCCGAGGTGGATCTTACCCACCTCGGCTATTTAATATTCCCGATCGATT
>NZ_JANNDR010000200.1:0-8472 GCF_031378165.1 Chamaesiphon sp. OTE_75_metabat_556 | reverse complement strand
GATCGATCTCAAGGGACTGTAGGGGCGGGTTTATGCTAAAAATCGTCGCCAAATTCCAGAAATTGTGAACGAACCCGCCCAACCCCACCAGCCAATATCGATTGTTATTCGATCGCGAAGCGTGGGCTTTGCCCAATCGTGCGTAGATGATAATGTTCGATTGATTGTGGAAATTTGGGATGGCGACGATCGATTAATGGGATTCACAGATGATGACGATCGATCGGTTATTAGTAGGTGAGGGCGGGTTCGATTGAGATTGTTAGAATTATTCGCGATCGATAGCATAAACCCGCCCCTACGGATCTGTGTTGGTGGAGGATTGATTTTGATTATTTTTGTCTGCGTCCCAATTACGGGGATTGTTGATAATATATTGCCTAACGCGATCGAGTTCTAATTCATTTCTGATAATGCGATCGTAATAACTTCTTTGCCAAACTGGAACACCGCGCAAACCACGTTCTTTATTAATTGTCTTGGCTGAAAATGTTTTAAACCCTCGAATAACTTCAGAGATTGATTTTTTATAATCCATCGATGATTCTAAAATAATAATGCCATGTAAATGATTGGGCATCACGATCGATTCATCCATAATAATATTTGGATGATACTGCGCTAATTGCTGCCAATGCGATCGAGCAATATCACCACAGGTGTTAAATTGCATCATTTCGTTGACGATATCACCAAATAGATGTTCTCTCTCATGGGTACAAATAGTAATAAAATAAGCCCCAGATGTCGAATAGTCATATCCGTTGAGTCGGATTGATTGCCGATGATTGAAATCGGGATCGTATTTCATCGTTCCTAAACAATTAAATCTAATCCAGAATTATACATGATTAGATCGATCGCACAGATCTGTAGGGGAGGGTTTATGCTAATAATCATCGCCAAATTCCAGAAATTATGAACGAACCCGCCCAACCCCACCAGTCAATATCGATTGCGATTCGTTCGTGCGTAGATGATAATGTTCGATTCGATCGTGGGGATTTGGGATGGTGATGATCGATCGATATAATTCGCAGATGATGACGTTCGATCGATTAGTGGTGGGTGAGGGCGGGTTTGATTTAGATTTTAGAATTATTCGGAATCGATGCCATAAACCCGCCCCTACGAACCCGTACAGGCGAATATGTAGGTGGGGATTCGATCGATCGTATTTTGGGGATGGTGATGTTCGATCGACAATTTTCTATTCCCCAGTGATAAAATTGAGACATCACAGGATTTGCATTTCGCATCATGACCCAGGCAAACGAACCAGAGGATAGAAGCGTAGAAGCCAGAATAGCTAGATTAGAAGAGCGACTATCTCGGATCGAACGAACTACCGTGCCTAATGACTACATTCGGCGATCGTTCGACAGAGTATACCAAGATATGACGGAACTCCATTACAAAATCGACAGTTTAGCCGTCGAGGTTGATGGAGTCAAGCAAAGCAACCGACGCATAGAGCAAAAGATCGATGATGCTAGTACGGAAATGAACGGTAAGCTCGATGTCATTCTTAGACATTTGACAGGAATGAATTAAGGCTATTCGGTTACGCTATGCCAACGCATAAACAAAGCCATCTACAAACCCGTGAAAGGCGAATATGTGGGTTGGGATTCGATCGACGATCGCCGTCAAAGGATAATCCCAGCGGTGTTAAAATAAAGTGTATATTTTACCGATCGATCGCTGAAACTAGCCGTAATCGTCCATGAAGCGAGCGAAGGCGGCTATTGGGCAGAAGTACCCGCAATCCCAGGTTGTGCGACAGAAGGGGATAGCTGGGATGAATTGATATCTAATCTGCATGAAGCGATCGAAGGTTGTTTGTCGATCGTAGCCAACTAGAATATAGATAAGAACTGAAACTAACTTCCACAAATATTCCTCGATCGATCTAAATCTCAAATCTGATGGAGCTACGTCACTTACGTTATTTTCAGGCAGTTGCAATTGATTTGCACTTTGGGCGAGCAGCAGAAAAACTACATATTTCGCAACCGCCATTAACTAAACAAATTCAAGATCTAGAGGCAGAATTAGGCTTCGATTTATTCAACCGTACTAAAAGATCGGTCGTGCTCACGCCAGCAGGACAAGCATTTTTAAGTGAAGTAAATCAAATCTTGCAACAACTCGATCGGGCGATCGATATTGGTAGTAAAACTAGTCGTGGTGAACTCGGACAAATCTCGATCGGGTTTGTGGGATCGGCAACTTATAATATTCTGCCAGTAATGCTCCAACAGTTTCGAGATCGCTATCCCGATGTCCGGATTGAGTTACACGAACTGACTACCGATCGCCAATTAATTTGGCTGCGGGAAGGTAGAATCGATATTGGTTTAATCCGGCCGCCAATTATCGAACGCGATTTTAATAGTCAAGTAATTTTTCAAGAATCTGTAGTTGTGGCTTTGCCAACCAATCATCATTTGGCAGCTCTGGACTCAATCGATCTAGCCGCATTAGCTACCGAACCATTTATTCTATTTCCACGCGAACTCGCGCCAGGATTATACGATCCAATTATTGCGATCTGTCTGGCGGCAGGATTCAGTCCTCAAGTAGTTCAAGAATGTATCCAAATGCAGACGATCGTCAGTCTCGTATCGGCGAATATGGGGGTGTCAATTTTGCCAGCATCGATTCGGGAAGCTCAACGTCAAGGGGTAGTTTATCAGCCAATTCGATCGAGTACTTTGAGTGTAGATAAACTAGCGACGATCGCGATCGTCTGGCGGCAGAATGATGATTCGCCGACGATGAATAGATTATTAGAAATTGCTTTGAGGAAATTTGAGTGAGGACATTCGATCGATCTTCCTATTGCTACTCCTCTAAAAATAAATACCAACGCCCTGCATATAATTTTAGTTCGCCTTTACTCTGATATTTCAGCACGATTGAGTCTGAAAATTGTTGCTTGCTACCATCGCGGTCGAGATAAATACCGCGAATACTGGCATTCCATAAGAAGGGTGTTGGCTTAGTGTAAATAACTTGGCGATCTTGAATCTTCCGCCCACCAATCTTACGGATTTTAGTTTTTATTTGGTTAGTAAGATCGGTATTTTCTGGGGTTAGCTGTAGAATTAACTTCTCATTTTTAGTTTCTAAACCGATCGAATATTGTTCAACTAATCGATCGGGTGTAGCCGCCCCACGTTTGTTTTGTGTTTCACATGACTGCACCGAAACTAAGATTGCGACGAGAATGGCACCTAAAATCGATCTATTGGCGATCGAGAGTTGCTTTGGTTTGATTGCGTGCATATCCACTATCTTCTACTCAGAACACCAATTCGATCGAGGCGAGATCCTGGAGATCCTTGCTTATTTTCTTTTTAATGCTTTCACCTCGGCACTGGTGAGATCTCGCCAAGATCCTAATGATAAACCGTTGAGGGAGAGTAACCCGATCGACACTCGTACCAATCGTAATGTGGGAAAACCGACGGCGGCGGTCATCCGCCGAACTTGCCGATTTTTGCCTTCGGTGAGGGTTAATTCTAACCACGCTGTTGGGATATTTTGGCGATCGCGAATGGGTGGATCTCTGGCTGGGAGCTGGGGTTCGATCGATAGTAATTTGACGTGGGCGGGTTTGGTTTGATAGTTTTGGACTTCGACACCAGTGGCTAATCGGTCTAATGCCAGCTCGTCGGGGATCTTCTCGACTTGTACCCAATACGTGCGGGGATGCCCATACTGGGGGTCGCTGAGTCGATGTTGCAATCGCCCATCATCTGTCAGTAGTACCAACCCCTCGCTATCCCAATCCAGTCTCCCGACGGGATAGACATCGGGGACGGGAATATAGTCTTTGAGTGTCTGCCGACCATCATCGTCGGTAAATTGACTCAGGACACCGTAGGGCTTGTAGAAGAGGATGTAGCGCAAGGGTAGGGGGAGTTGGGAGGAACTGAGCAGATCGGTGCAAACACAGAGCAAGATGTTGTTTAGCCCTGCCAGCAAATTTAGGCAGAAGGTGTTCTGGCTTGTCTAATCATGGCGATCAGGACTTGGTGAGCGTCTTCGGAGTCTGTGAGTTCGCGATCGAATGGAATTCGCAGACTAACTGTTGCACCGTCTACTAGCGCAGTCAGATCCATGCCCAAAGGATCGATCGCACTCATGGCGGCTGTCTCCGCAGTGGGAGACTTGCCGTAAACGTGGGCGTAAGTGAGCACGGCGGAGGCATGATCGTCATTCATGTGCTTGCAGATGCGATCGCTAATTGCCGGAGTAATGGGATCTGCCATAGGATTTGGATTGATGGGATCGAAAATATATCTCGATCGTACCGCAAACGGTCGATCTCGGTGGGATCTGACTGACAACTAGCAGCGGATCGCTGTCAGGATTTAATTACGCTTCAGAACCAGCTTTTTTGAGTTGTCGCCAGCGGTTGAGGCGGATCGTTGTTTGGCGGTAGACTTCAGTATTCTCTTGTTGCTGCGCTAGTTTTTCGGCGACTTCGAGATCGGCAATGCCCCCGTCGCGATCTTTGAGCGTATAGTATTTGAAATCACCACGCTTGAGATATGTAGCGGCATCACGGGGATTGAGTTCGATCGCGCGACCGAGATCGGCTAATGCGCCCGATCGATCGCTCGTGACTATTTTCAAAAAACCGCGATAGCTGTAGTAGCTAGCCTCATTCGGTTCGAGTTGAATCGCACGGTTGAAATCTGCCAATCTACTGGCAACTTTCATCAGTTTGACTTGTAAATGCCCACGATTGGCGTAGGCAGTCGCAAATTTGGGACTGAGTTCGATGGCCAAATCGTAGTCGGCTAATGCGCCCTGAGGATCTTGGAGTCGATTTAATTTCAACTTACCGCGATTGTTGTAAGCCTCGCCATAGTTGGCATTGAGGGCGATCGCCTGGTTATAGTCTGCCAATCCACCGGGAATATCTTGGATCTTCTCTTTCAACACACCACGATAATTGTAAGCTGGTGCAGATTTGGGATTGAGAGAGATCGCCTGATCGTAATCGGCAAGGGCACCACGATAGTCGCGGTTGCGATACTTTTGAGCGGCGGCAGCGACATAATCGTCGGCGCGGGGCTGGGCAGTTGGCGGTATCGATCTCCGTGGTTGACTGAGTTGCACCCCCAGATTGCTAGCAACAGCCGCAACCCGATCGATCGGAATCCCCACACTAAAGCCCGTTTTATTGCCAAGTGTGCCATCGGTGAGTTGTTCGCGATCGCCTCTGCCGTGAATGGCTACTACTTCCCCGTTCGTATTTAAGACACCACCACCACTCATCCCCGGTAGTGTATCGTTGCTATAAACCAGCGAGTACCCATTTTCAAAAGTTTGATTACTATTGGCAGAAACCCGCCCTTCCCTGAAGACAAACACTGATTTTGTGAGGACTCTAGTTGCAGCGGGAAAACCGGCGACATATAGATCCATCCCCGACTTGAGCGTCTGACAATTGCCCAATTTGGCAGTGGGATATTTAGTCGTCGATTTGAACTTGATGACCGCCACATCGATGTGCCCAGGCGCGGCGCGGCGCGAACTATTGATCGCCAGATACTGTTGTCCATCGGGTGTCGTAATCTGGTAACTACTTGGGGATTTGACGACATGGGCAGCAGTGAGAATTGTATAAACATCACCTTGATGCTGGAGGATGATGCCCGAACCTTGCGTCTGGTCATCAGAAATTAAGACGGTAATTGCCTTCGCTGTCTCGGCGATTTCGATCGCCGTTTTGGTGACGGCGATGGCAGTCGGTGGTTGGATGAGGACGATCGTGGAGCCAATGCCAATTAATCCCGTCCATAGCCCGATCTTCGATGACATATTCGTGTAGTTTGATGACGAAATTAATCTTAGCCTAACCACCGATAATCCTCAAAATTGTTACAGTGAGTAAAGAAGCTCTCAACCAATTCTCCAGGGGAGCGGCTCTGCCATCGCCAAATATCATTGAATTATGACTTCAGTACCGCATATCTGTATCCTCGGTGGGGGATTTGGTGGTTTGTATACTGCCCTGCGTTTGCACCAACTCGCCTGGGAACCCGGCCAAAAGCCAGCAATTACCTTGATCGATCGGCAACCTAATTTTGTATTTACACCCTTGCTGTATGAACTAATTACGGGTGAAATGCAAGGTTGGGAGATTGCACCCCCCTTTGCCGAACTGTTGAAAGGGACGGATATTCGCTTCATCCAGGGATCTGTCAGCAAGATCGACAAAGTGCAAAAATCGATCGCCTTAGCTGATGGTACTGAGCTGGGATTCGATCGATTAGTCTTAGCTTTGGGTTGTGAAACGCCGTCAGAAAGCGTCCCTGGTGTCACCGAATCCGCGATTCCGTTTCGATCGCTTGAAGATGCCTATCGGCTCGATGCCAAATTGCGTCACCTCGAAACCGCCTCCGCCGAACGGATTCGGGTGGCGATCGTCGGTGCGGGTTATTGTGGCGTCGAAGTTGCTTGCAAAGTCGCCGATCGCTTGAAGGAACGCGGCCGCGTGCGCCTGATCCAATCCCGCGATACCATTCTCCCCAACGCTCCAGCATTCAACCGCAATGCCGCCCTCAAGGCATTAGAACAGCGCGGAGTTTGGGTAGACCTCGAAACTAACGTCGCGGAGATTACCGCCGACTCAATCGGGCTAATTTACAAGGGTCAAACCGATACCATTCCGGTCGAAGTTGTGATGTGGACGGTAGGCAATCAAGTTAGTCCGGCGATCGATGGGTTTGGCTTGCCACTCGATGCTCAGGGCAAAATTATCGTCACGGAACTGTTGCAAGTTAAAGACAATCCCGATATCTTCGCCCTCGGCGATGCTGCGGCGATTGTCGATGCCGATGTTGCAGTCATGCCGACGACCGCCCAAGTGGCCTTCCAACAGTCGGATTTTGTCGCTTGGAATATCTGGTCATCACTGACCGATCGACCGCTGTTGCCCTTCCGCTATACCAATCTCGGCGAAATGATGGTTTTAGGTGATGACAATGCCGTGTTATCTGGGCTGGGGATTCAATTGGATGGTCCCCTGGCTTATTTGACGCGGCGGCTGGTGTATCTCTATCGCCTACCGACCCTCGAACATCAACTCAAGGTTGGTTTCAATTGGCTGACGCAACCATTAGTAAAGTTATTATCGACTGTTAAATCATAGAGTAGCTGGCGATTCAACTCCTGGCGATTGCGAGTGTTTTGGTGCTGGCAATCGGCTTGAGTCGCTTATATCTAGGCGTACATTATCCCACTGATATTATTGCGGGCTATGGGATTGGATTTTTATGGCTGATAACTTGTTTGAAATTAGATTTTAGCTGGAGACGATCTTTAGATACATAAAAAAGAGGGGGAATTTTCTCCCTCTTTTTTTAATTTAGATCTAGAACCTAAAATTTATCAATCGTATTCAACAGCAGTAACAACCTTGCCTCGGAACACAATATAGTTGTAGATGTTATAGAAGATCATAATCGGAATTAGTACTCCGACAAAAGTTAGTATAAATACCAATGCACTAGGCGAAGCTGCTGCTTGATAAATCGTAATTTGGGTGGGAATTACATAGGGGAAAATAATTAAACCCAGGCCGAGAAAGCTGAGTAAGAAAATCAGAATCGTCCACACAAATGGCGTTCGTTCTTCTTGGCGATCGAGACTTTTGAGTAGTAAATAAACTAATAATATTCCCAGGAGCGGAATGGCTGCGAAGACATAGACCATTGGGGGTGCAAACAACCGCGTTCGCGTAGCTTCATAGAATACTGGCGTAACGATCGTGATGAGAACTGCACCAATTAATGTCGTGATAGTAGCAATTTTTGCTGTCCGAAAATGAGTTTGTTGTAACTCACCTTCGGTCTTCAGGATCAGATAAGTCGAACCAATTAAGACATAACCTTGAATTAAAGTTAGGGCAACTAAGAGCGATCGCCAATCCAGCCAATCCCAGGTCGAACCGATAAAATGACCCTTAGCATCGACACTAATCCCTTCGATCGTGCTACCGAGGGCGAATCCTTGACCTAAAGCAGCGAGAAAAATACCCAGCCCAAAGGCATAATTCCAAAATAGTTTATTGGTAGAATGCTCCCGAAATTCAAACGCGACTGCCCGAAATACCAACCCGAAAATCATCATAAAAATGGGCAGATAGAGCGCGGTTAGGATCGTACTATAGGCCAAATGTAATAATGCGTCCATGAAAACTCCTAACTACAGACTGGGATTTGCATAATTTTCATGATTAGATTTATTGGTGCTATTCACTATTCACTATTCACTATTCACTATCCCCTATCCCCTATCCCCTATCCTCTAACTACTGCTGCGCTTCGATCGGTCGGCGATCGGGTACTGATTCTGCGGGTGCGGTATTGAGGATAAATTGACCGTCTGCGCCCGGTAATGGCAAATCTAGTTTTGGCCCTTTGCCGATAATCCGGCTGGCAAAGAACA
>NZ_JANNDR010000190.1:0-2160 GCF_031378165.1 Chamaesiphon sp. OTE_75_metabat_556 | reverse complement strand
CGAGAATGTTCGACGGCTTTAAATCCCGATAGCAATTTGTCAGATCGATCGGGTATTATTCAAGCTGAATCTCTGCTAATGTTTGGAGCAAATCTGCGGTGGTAAATGGCTTAGTTAGCAATGCACTCACCCGCCGTGGATCGATCGTCGATGCTTAAGTACGTAAGATCTTAAACCCGAACCGACACTAGTTGATATCTTGAAATAACGATTCCTTATAACTAGGATCGATCTCCCACTCCTCATTTTCGCCGCCAATATATACCTGGAGAATTTCGACATATTCCTTGCTCAATTGGTTGAGTGAATTGATCAAAATATCGATCGCGATCGCGTCGCTCGTCCCCAGATCCATCCAACAGCGTCCCCAGTTGCCTTCATACTCAAAGTCGCCCATATTGTGCATCAAGGACATCATCGTACTGTCAGCGGCATCATTATCATAATCCATATAACTCAGATCTAATCCGGTTTCTTGTACCTGACTATTCTCAGCATTAAATCCACCCAATTTTCCCAAGAAAAACCATGATGAAAACACTTCTTCGACTAATTTTTTCTCCTGTTCTGAAGGCGCATTACTAAATTCCAACCAAAACCAAACATCAAATTGACTGAACTCGCGAAACTGGACTTGCATAATTAGTGAATAGTGGATAGTGGATAGTGGATAGCGATTCGCGCACGCCTTTGTTCCCCGACGGTTTAGCGAATCAAGACAGTGGATAGTGAATAGCTATTGGTTCGTATTTCTGGCTACTTATAATTCGGCAGCGCATGATGGATGATGAGTCTGCTTCATCATCAAAGAGAGCTAATCATGCTAGCAAGTCGCGGTAATAATTACATAAATCTAGTTAAATTAACCCGATATCTTTCTTTTTTGGTGATGGCGACTTCGCCGATTTCTAGTCTGCCTTTGCCACGAATTGCGATCAGATCTCCGGTTTTGAGAGCGTGCGCGGATTGACTGACATCTTTCCAATTGACGCGGACATCGCCACTGGAAATCAGATCGACCATTTTACTACGAGACATCCCAAAACCAGCAGAGGCGATCGCATCTAGCCGCAGCGAAGCTTCGGTAGTTACCAGTTCTTTTTTCTTGGGTTCACGAATCTTTAATTCGCTCAATTCGATTTGGCGAGTTTTGACGGGAACCGATCGAACTTGATTCAAATTGGTTGCTAAGAACTCCACCAATTCCGGTGCGACGATCGCTTGCGCGCCTTGTTCGCCCAAGACGATAATATCACCTGTTTTATCTCTAACGATGCCACAGCCCAGCATCGCACCCAAAAAATCGCGGTGCGTCGGCGGATCGAAGAGGAAATTTCCGGCAATTTGAATTGCGGCTAGGGGGACTTGACTGGGTTCAAATGGCAATTCACTCCGACAGATGCCCAGCCGTTGGCGTTCGGCTTGGGGATAACCCCCAGTGGCGATAACTTCTACATCGCTGAGTCGATCGAATACCAATCTAACTTCCGCGATTTCGGGTGGGGAAAGAAAGTCGGTTTCGACTACTTCCCAAGTTTTAATCGCTTGTTCGGCAAGATCGATCGCTCTGGCGACGATGTCTCGATTTTCGACTCGTTTTAATAATTCTTCTCTGGGAAGCATTTTATTCAGTTGACAGTTGATAGTTGACAGTTGAAAAATTTTAGATATTTATTGATACATGTCGGTATAGGTTTTGATGTTTTCGAGATCGAATTTACGGAGGATGGTGGTTGATTGTTGGAGCAGGAGTTGGGAACCTTCGACGACAATTAGATATTTACCAGCATTCAGTCGGTTGCGATATGGCAGGGCATCGCCACTACCAAAAGCAATCCCACCGCCGCCGCCAATGAAGACGCTACCCATCGTGCCGCCGATCGCGCCGAGCAAGCCCCCAATGAGATGATTGCCGATCGATCCAGCCCAGGCAAATGTCTGTAAATCGGTCAGGATGCTAAAGCCCACGCCGCCAATAAACCCGAACGGAATCAACCAACTAGCCATCAATTTCGCTTGTTTTTGGGCGACTTCGTTGGGATCGATCAATCCAAATTCATCGGCAGTTTTGTAGCCGCGACCGAGAATGGTGATTTGAGCGAGCGGTAAACCTTGTTTTTCCAACAGCGTATAGGCTGATTCGGCTTGGATGCGATCGGA
>NZ_JANNDR010000183.1:0-16470 GCF_031378165.1 Chamaesiphon sp. OTE_75_metabat_556 | reverse complement strand
AACACGCAACCGAACCATGTACTCGATGGGGAAGCGTCGATCTGAGCTATTTGAGATAAAAAAATCCCTTGATATTGCGGCTTTGTCGATCGGACAATAAAAAAGGCTCCAACAAAGTCGCTAAAACCTTGTCAAAGCACCATTCTATTGTTGTTTCTTCTTAATCGGGATGAGAGGATTTGAACCTCCGACCCCTGCTTCCCGAAAGCAGTGCGCTACCAAGCTGCGCTACATCCCGATATTAGGTCTAACATCTTACCATGGAAATTATAACCCACATTTAGCGAGTTCGAGAGGTCGTCAACCAATTAAAATATAGCTAAACCCAGACTAGCAAGCCCAGAAGTCATTCCCGATCGAAATTAACCGATCGATTAACATGAGTACAGTCAAACCCGATCTCGACTGGCAGTTGCCACCCCAATTAGAAATCCCGCCTGAATTTGTCGCGGCGATCCGTGCGTGCAAACCGACTGTCAATGGTAAATATGCTGCCCAATTATTATGGCAACGAGGTATCCAGGAGATCGATCGATTGCCTGGTTATTTGGATTGTGACAAATATCAGCCGACTAGTCCCTTTGCCTTTGGCATAGAGATGACAGCGGCGGTAGAGCGATTAAAAAAGGCTTATATCTACGCCGAAAAGGTGGCGATTTGGGGTGATTTTGATGCGGATGGGGTAACGGCGACTAGCGTGCTGTGGGATGGATTGGGGCAGTTTTTTGCGCGGGGAGAACGGTTGAGCTATTACATCCCCGATCGCATGAAGGAATCCCACGGGTTGAACGTGGCGGGGATTAAAAAATTGGCGACGCAAGGAATCGATCTGATTATTACTTGCGATACGGGCAGTACGAATATCAAAGAAGTTGAATATGCAACTAAGTTAGGTATTGATGTCATCGTCACCGATCACCATACCTTACCTGCTAAACGTCCGCCAGTCGCGGCAATTATCAATCCGCGTTATTTTGAATCTACGCATCCGTTATTTCATCTTGCTGGAGTGGCGGTGGCGTATAAATTAGTCGAAGCTCTGTATCTGACTCTGCCAGATATTCCCCAACAGCCGGTAGAGTATTTATTAGATTTAGTCGCGATCGGTTTAATTGCCGATTTGGTGCAATTGAGTGGCGATTGTCGCTATCTGGCACAGCAGGGAATTAAGCGATTAACATTGCAAAATCAACCAGATATCGACGGCTTTCGGCCGGGAGTACATAAGCTATTGCAATTATGCAAACGCAATGGCGATCGACCGACGGATATTTCATTTGGGATTGCACCGCGTATTAATGCGATTAGCCGGATTCATGGCGATGCGAGTTTTGGGGTGGAGTTATTAACGAGTCAAGATGTCGATCGTTGTCACGAGCTAGCCGCCGAAACTGAACTCGCAAATACGCGACGGAAGGAATTGCAAAAGAATACGACTGCCAAAGTTCAAACTAAATTAGCAGATTTAGATTTATCGACAACTTCGGTAATTGTGCTGGTAGATAGCAATTGGTCGCCAGGAGTCTTAGGATTAGTTGCCGGACAAGTCGCCCAAGAACATGGTAAGCCGACAATTTTATTAAGTACTAATAGTGACGGCGATCCTGGGAAGGACAAGGTCAAAGTTGCCAGAGGTTCGGCTCGATCAACTCAAAATATTGATCTCTATCAACTCGTCAATTCCCAATCCCATTTACTCAATAGTTTCGGTGGACATCCTTTCGCAGCAGGAATGAGTATTAACCTCGATAATATTCCGGTATTTACCGAAGCTATCAACCAGCAGTTGCAAGCGAAAATCGGCACGATTCCCCCACCATCGATCGCGACCGATCTGGTCGTAACAGTTGCCGATCTCAATGCTGGCAGTGGACGAGAGTTATTTGAAGATTTATTACTACTAGAACCTTACGGTATGGGCAATCCAGTACCTAAATTACTAATTAAAAACTGTTTTTTCAAGGATATCAAGAATCGCAATATTCAAGATTTCAAAGGTAAAACCGTCCAATATATTCGGACTAAATTTGGATTAATCGATCCGACTAGCTCGAACGAATTTCCAGGGATCTGGTGGGGACACTACGAGCACGAGCTACCCAGAGTTGCTTGTGATGCGATCGTCGAACTAGATTTTAATTCTTATGACAAGAGATTTGAAGTAAGATTGGTCGAAGTCCGTCCAGCGGCAATTATCAGTGTTACCTCGTCCCTCCGCCAAGTTCAACCAAATGCACTCGATTCTCATTCTGAGAGGCTCCGCCAACGTCAGCAACCACTACAAATCCTCGATTTCAGACAAACAACAATTGATCGGTCGGCGACCAATTTAGATCTAATTATTTGGGTCGATGAATGTCCGAGTGACTGGAATCAATTACATACTTATTGTCGTAAAGCAATGCTAACCAAGAGTAAGCTCGCTCTCAATTATCAATCTACAAATTTAGCAACTAGTAGAGAAATATGTCAGCAGCTAATCGGAGCTGGTAAATATTTAGCAACCAGTAGTGAAAGTATCGATTTAGCGCGATTTAGCGCGAAACTAAAAATCAGCGATCGATCCTTGCGATTGGGCTTAGATATGCTAGTAGAAATTGGCTTTGAAGTCTCATTGCAAAGTGAAACTAATATCCTGACGATCTGCAGTGGCGATCGAATCCAAAACCTGTCAGAATCAGATTTATACTCGTTATTTATAGTCAGACAATTCTTGGCCGCGATCGACGAAGAACAATTTAGACGTAACTACTTTCTTCAGGTGCCAGTTTACGCGATCGCATCTAGTTTGAGCGGTTAGAGAGTAGGGATCTACGATACATAAATCGGAGCTGTACTAACTCCGATTTATGTTGCAATTGAGAGCGATGTATGCTGTTAACTAATACTTATCTGTTGTTAAGTTAGCGATCGTGACGACGTTCGCGGTACCATTGACCGCGACCGCGACCTTCGTAGGGACGATAGAGACGGCGAAAATTTTCGGGGCGACGGCGTTCGGAACCGCGATCTCGAAATAAGCCCCCTTGAGGGGAACGTTGTTCGAGACCGCGATCTCCAAATAGTCCTCCTTGGCGGGGTTGTTCGGTCTGACGCTGTTGTGGTTGACTCTGCTGTTGCGGTTGACTTTGCTGCTGTGGCTGACTTTGCTGTTGCGGTTGACTTTGCTGTTGTGGCTGGTTTTGCTGCTGTGGCTGACCACCACCCTTCATGATTACTTGAGCGTGAAGGTGCGCAGATGGTTGCACGGATTGCAGACTAGAATTAGCGATCGCCGAGCGAGCACTAGAAGCTGTCGAGAGCAGTGTCAGGAAGGCTATGGCTAACGGGGTAAATTTCAACATGGCTAGATATATCCAAGTTCTAGGTTTTGTATAGAGACGGATGTTTGAGAATTTTGTTCGTAGTCAAGGATGTGGAAAGATCGATCTCGATTGCCGCCACAGATCGTAACAGCTAAAAACGAACAACCACCCAAAGAGATGTTAAATTTTTAATAGCTAAGTTAAAATATTGCTGTTTTGGGAGCGTATAAATAATGGTCGTAATTTTCAATCTGGCACTATTTGCCCTAGTGCTACTATCTTTCGTGATGATCGTCGGCGTCCCGGTTGCTTATGCAGCACCACAAAACTGGGATCGGTCGAAACAACTCCTGTACGTCGGTTCGGGAGCTTGGACGATTTTGGTGGTAGTGGTTGGGGTCTTAAACTTCTTGGTAGTTTAGATTGCTAATATATTTGATCGGTTGCTAGAAAGATTACACGGTCTCGATCGCAGCCGATCGCCATCCTCGTATTTGCTAGCTCAAAAACTAGTAGTGGCGATCTCGATAATTCGCGACACCGTAGATTTTGAAGTCCACTTTTTAAAAATTCCCTATCCCTTACTCCCTAAGCTAAATGGCCGTTTTTGAAGGCACCCTTGTCTGCGATCGTTCTTTACGGTTTGCGATCGTCATCGGTCGATTTAATGACCTTGTTACTAATAAACTCCTAGAAAGCTGTCAGGATTGTCTCAAACGACACGGAATTGATATCGACCCCGATGGTAGTCAAGTAGACTATGCATGGGTGCCCGGATGCTTTGAGGTGCCACTGGTGGCCAAAAAACTGGCTTACTCTGGTCGCTATGATGCGATTATCTGTTTGGGTGCGGTAATTCGCGGCGATACACCCCATTTTGATTATGTATCGTCGGAAGTCGCCAAAGGTGTAGCGGCAGTTGGTTTTCAAAGCGGTACGCCAGTTATCTTTGGTGTCTTGACTGTCGATACAATGACTCAAGCCTTGGAACGTGCTGGCATCAAAGGCAATCACGGTTGGGGTTACGCGCTCAACGCGATCGAAATGGCCACCTTGATGAAAAATTTGCCGACATCAGTCGATCCAGCCACTCCCTAGAGGGCGTTTGAAAAGGGGGTAGATAGTAAACGGTTCATAAGGTTACAGACGGAGAAAGACGCTATGGAAAAGAGTTGTGAAAGCTAGCCAGTGTGGATCTCAAGCCAAGTGAAATACCGTTAGGCTATGAGTATCGAAAAGGATGGCGAGAAGGATTAAAAGTTGCGATGAAAGTGAAAGATTCTCAGGGCAATCCTCAGATTGAATGGCTTAAACAAGAGCACCAATTTACAGCAACTAGCCCTAAATCAGATGTACAGCAAAGGGATGATATAATAGCATCCGCCATAATAACCCGTTTGTAAATACTATGTCCGTTTCTGCGGTATTACCAGCATTATTGGTTCTAGCAGATGGCACAACCTATCCTGGTTGGTCATTTGGCGCGATGGGTACGACCATTGGCGAAGTTGTTTTCAATACGGGGATGACTGGCTATCAGGAAGTCCTCACCGATCCGAGCTATAGCGGTCAGATTGTCGTGTTTACTTATCCAGAACTGGGTAATACTGGCGTCAATCCTGACGATGAAGAGTCGGCTGCGCCGCACGTGCGGGGCGCGATCGCGCGGAATGTCTGCTATCGTCCGAGTAACTGGCGATCGACAGCTTCCCTGCCCAAATATCTCGAACACCACAATGTGCCAGGGATCTACGGGATCGACACCCGCGCGCTGACCCGCAAATTGCGATCGGCTGGAGCGATGAATGGGGCGATTTCTACCGAAATTCTCGACCCAGTGGAATTGCTCAATCTGGTTCAATCTGCGCCGAGGATGAGTGGCCTAAATCTAGTCGATAATGTGACGACTAAGGAGGTCTATGAGTGGTCGCAACCGAGTGAAGCGATGTGGGAATTCAAACCCGAACCGGCTGCTGACAATAGCAAACCGTTAACGGTGGTCGCACTAGATTTTGGCGTGAAGCGAAATATCCTCAAGCGGTTGGCCAGCTATGGTTGTCGCGTAATTGTCGTCCCTGCGGATACCTCCGCCGTCGAAATTCTTCAGCACGACCCCGATGGGATCTTCCTCTCTCATGGCCCTGGCGACCCCGCCGCCGTGACGGCAGGTATATCTACGACCAAAGAGTTATTGAATGCTAATAAGCCGATTTTCGGTATCTGTATGGGGCATCAAATCCTGGGTCTGTCCCTAGGGGCGGAAACCTTCAAACTCAAATTCGGCCATCGCGGACTCAATCAACCAGCTGGACTCACCCAAAAAGTAGAAATCACCAGTCAAAATCATGGCTTTGCGATCGATGCCGAGTCCCTCAGTGCCGAGATCGAAATCACCCACCTCAATTTAAACGATCGGACGATCGCTGGACTGCAACACAAGACACTCCCCTGCTTTTCCGTCCAGTACCATCCTGAAGCTAGTCCTGGTCCCCATGACGCTGATTATTTGTTTGCTAAGTTTGTCAACCAAATGCGCGAACTCAAAGTCAGGAGATAGAGGGAAATAGAGTGGGAGATTGGTAAAATAATGAGCTGAATCTGTGATGGTGCGATTGCCAGTCGGATTGAGATCTGAAGATCGATCGCGGTTGGCGCGGCAGAAAAAGGCTAAATAGTTTTGGCGTTATTGTTGACTCAAACCTATCTCTAACAATATGTCTGCCGGATCTATTGCTGACTATCTACTGTCGCTTCCATCGATCGGAAGTTGACAAGAAGACCGTAATTTGTGATAAATCCAGAGTATTGTTTAGTATCGCTGACAGATAAATCATTTATTTAAGTAAACATTTAAGGAGGCTATTATCGCTGAACCACTAAGCTTAACCGTGAGTCTCCGAGGCACTCGCGAAGTCAAAGATAACTATCAACTATTCCGTCTGACCGGATTACTCGACGCCTTTTCCGAACCGACATTTAGAAAGGTGATGGAAAAATGTGTCGAAGAAGGGCCAGGAAACCTGATTTTGGATCTATCCAAAATTGATTTTGTGGATAGTTCTGGACTAGGTGCCCTCGTGCAACTAGTCAAAAAGGCGCAAGGGGTCGAAGGCACAGTTCAAATCGTCACGAATGCGCGAGTCACCCAAACTGTCAAACTCGTGAGATTAGAACAGTTCCTCTCACTCCAAACGTCCGTTGATGCTGCATTAGCGCGGATTGTAGCCAGCTAATCGAGGTTGTTGGGATCGGTCGTCACTCGATCGATTAGCGCATCAATACCAGCGATGACCGATCCCATTACCTAGCTGCTAAGTTTGATGTCAAAATTGCCGAATTTAGACCAGGTTCGAGAATTCTTGATAAGATCGGAAAGCTAAATCCAGATTTGTTAGAGCTATTACTTAGAGATCGTAGTGGGTGAAACTGAGCTACCACAAAGCTGGCAACAGCTAAACATTTTAGGTATCCCCCCCGACCGCGTGCCGCAACTGTCACCAGCAGCCTTAGCATATTTGGGCGATGCTGTGTACGAGCTGTTCGTACGTACGAACTTTTTACTTCCGCCCAAGCGCGCTCGTGTTTACCACCAACAAGTTGTCGCCCAAGTACGTGCCGAAGCCCAGTCTAGTCATTTACAATTCATCTTGCCCCATCTGACAACCGCAGAATTGGATGTCATCCGCAGAGGGCGGAATGCGGCCAACGGTCGTCCGCGTCGCCTCGATCCCGAAGTTTATCAGCAGGCTACCAGCTTTGAGACTTTAATCGGTTATCTTTACATTACTAATCCCCCCCGGCTCGGGGAGTTGCTCGCGCTCCTCCATCTCGATCCGAATCCAGCCCCATAATTTTAGCTAATAGATATCATGGTATTTAAACCTCGTCGCTCCAACAGCGGCAAACCTTCACCACGTCAAGGAGATCGCGACAGTGGCGGCAGTGGGGATCGCGATTTTCGCCCCAGTCGGAGTGCTGATGGTGCCGACAAATATCGTCAGACTGGAGATACGCCGCGTCGCCGCGAAGGTGGGGAATCGGGCTATCGCGATCGCTCGGAAGATCGCCCATCGGGGGATCGTCGTCCCCGCAAAACTGATGGCGCAAATAACTTCGATCGAGATCGCAGCTATCGTCCCCGCCCAGCCGAGGGCGGTCGAAGCTCCGACCGACCCAACCCCAGTAAATTTGGTGGCAAAGACAATCGCGCTGATAAACCCCGCGAGGAGCGTAAGGATTGGGGCGTGCCGCGTCCGAATACCAATCGAGACTTTGCACCGCGCACGGAAGGCTATCAGCCCCGCAGAGATGATGCCGCTGGAGATCGTCGCGGTGGCAATAATGCCGATCGGGGACGCAACGATCGAGATCGCCCCAGTTACAATCGCGACGATCGTCAGTCTAGTAGTTTTGGCGGAGATCGCCGCCCCCGCGAAGATCGCCAGTCCAGTTTTGGAGATCGCCGCTTTGGAGACAATCGCAGCGATTCATTTGGCAAAAGAGAAAGCCGCAACAATCGCGGTGGCTGGCAAGATCCCCCCGCGCCAGAGATCGCGGAGGAAGAAGTCACTGATTATTTGTATGGGAAGCACTCAGTTTTTACGGCGATCGAAAAAGAACGCCAAATCAATCGGATCTGGGTCCTCTCCAAACTCCGCCACCATCCTGCCTTTTTTACTCTCATCGACCAAGCCAAAGCCAATGGTACGGTCGTCGATGAAGTAGATGCCCAGCGATTGAGCTATCTCGCCAATGGCGGCAATCATCAAGGGATCGTCGCCCAAGTTGCCCCCCATGACTATCTCGAAATCGAAGAACTAATTACCCGTGCATTAGCAGCTTCAGACAGTCCAGTCATCGTCGTTGCTGATGGGATCACCGATCCCCAAAATCTCGGCTCGATCGTCCGTACCGCCGAAGCTTTGGGCGCACAAGGCGTGGTGATCCCGCAGCGGCGAGCTGTCGGAATTACGTCTACGGTGCTCAAAGTAGCTGCTGGCGCGCTAGAATATCTGCCCGTCGCCCGTGTCGTCAATCTCAGTCGCGCCTTATCGCAACTCAAAGAAGCTGGTTTCTGGATTTATGGCACTACTGCTGATGCCGAGCAAGCCATCTATAGCATCGATTTTACCGATCGACGTCCGGTGGTGCTGGCAATTGGTTCTGAAGGTGATGGCTTGAGTTTACTCACCCAAAAGGGTTGCGACCATTTGGTTTCGATTCCGCTTAGTGGCAAAACTCCCAGCCTAAATGCTGCCAATGCTGCCGCCATGTGCTTATATGAAATATCGCGACAGCGTTTGTCAAATATGTTACGGCTATCTGAGCGTTAAGCGAGTATTTTGGGATTATTTAATATCTAGGGCTTAACCATTCCTCAAGTCAATTAACTTATTAACCTTCTTTGAATCAGCGGAAGCTAAACCAATGAATATTCAAGATCTCTGGAGCAGCGCGCTCCATCTGATGGGACAAGCTTGGTGGGTCGAAATTACCACCGATCGACCTCACTGTAGTTATTATTTTGGACCATTTGCGACCGCAGTGGAAGCTGATGAAGCCAAAGCTGGTTATATCGAAGACTTGGAGTCTGAATCCGCTCAAGGTATTCAAGTAGCGATCAAACGCTGTAAGCCCGTCCAGATGACAATCGATTATGATTCCCAAGAAACCGCATTAGAAAACTATGACTCGATCGTCAAAGCATCTATGAGCGGCCAATTTAGCTAGGACTGCGCTGGCGATCGTCGAGCGTTACCAGATCTCAGATTTGACATTAGCTCTAAATTACTAAAACAGTGGCAGTGGATCGACCCACTGCCACTGTTTTAGTTTTATGCTCAACTCTCGGCTGGCTCACCCTAGCCACTTGTCCAGATCGATTCTAAATTCCAAAACTTGACCATCCTCACTACCAAATTTAATCTGCATCCCAGATTGGAGGGGAAACTCTTGCTCGTGAACTTTGACCCACTTATTTTCGCGCGTCAATACGTAACTGCCGAAGCTAGATGAGTCGCGCAGATAGTAGACACCACTACTAGCATCATCGATCGAGGAAGAACGATAAATAATCTCCGCATGGCGTTTCGATACCCAGGGTTCGTTAAGCACCAAATCGTTGTCAGTAGAGCGACCGACCCGCATTTTGCCAGCACTAATTGGAAAATCTGGATTGGTATGAAAACTGAGCGATCGCACGTAGGCGAGGGGAATCGATCGGGGCACGAAGGGCATCTCGGTAATTGCTTCGGCGATCGGCCTGACCAACTCCCCGTCAAACTCTGGGTGCATATAGAGAATAGGCAACGTCCACGCTGGTTGATTGTACTTGTAGACGGTTAATAGTTGTTGTCTGGCGATCGCGACTGCTTCATCGATCGAAATTCGATGCGCCAACGCCTGGGTGAAAGTTTGGATAAAACTCAACGCCTCGCGATCGGCGATTGGATCTCGCATCGCTAGTACTGCAGGTACGCCATAATGGAGCAAGACTTCGGCGAGGCTGCTGCGCGGCACTGCCTGCTGTTGGTATTGATACGGTCGTGCGCCCCAACAGGAATTAAACACTGCCAGTTTGACACCACACCGCACGAGTAATTGTGCCAATTCCTTACCATTGACACCGCCGAGTTGATTGAGCATCAACAAGCCACCGTCAACTGCAGGCATCCCATGTCCGGCATAGAAGAATAAATTGTACTGCTGGTGTTCGAGTGCTGCGATCAGTTCGCGCGGAGTAGGCTGCACCAACGTATCGACCTGACAACCGGCTGGATTGAGACGATTGGGAGGATTGAACCCACTGGGCATCGTATTCTGCAAGGCTTGGGAGATCGTCACTGCTTCTTGTTGGAGATCGAGCTGGGGACTCCCCGGAATATTCTGACCGAGCACCAAGAGAATCCTAATCGAGCGATCGATTCGTTGAGATGGCAGCGGATCGACATCACTATTTGTCCGACTGAATAACACCTGTCGATCGAGCGAGATGGCGGGCTTACCGGGCTGTGACTGCACGATCTCCCACGGTAACGGGATTAAGTCCGGATCGCGAACTTCTAGGCGCAGCCGCAGCAATTTTTGCCGACCGATCGCAATCCCTTGACTTTGGGCAAAGGCCGTCCCGATCTGGCGGCAAAATAACCATTTCCACAACTCTACCCCCAAATACTGCATCAGATTTGCACTATAAACTTGGGGCTGCGCCGCGTCCGCAGGGATCGCTGCTAAATCTAAATCGGGAATATCTAAACCTTGATGGCACGGCAAACAATACGGACTACTCCCCGAACTAAACAGCCCTTGCCATCCCAACCAAATTTGGGATAAATTGATCGTCCAATTGCCATTTTCCAGGACATAGCCGCCAGGATTTGGGGCTTTGAGCACCCAGATATTGTAGTTATCGGGGATGGCTGCACCCAAACGGGCAATGGCAATATTTAGAGAAGGATGTTCATCCACGGCTAGATGGCAGGAAAGTTTAGGAACAAATAAGACGCTCTTGGGCATGACCTTGGTTAGAGGATAACCGCATCCAGTGTCATTATCGGCGATCTTTGTGCCAAAAGGTAATCCTGATGACGAACTGTTGTCGCAAGTCCGAACGGTAGCTGAATCATCCAGCGGCTGGACAGAACCCTAAGTCGCTATACTTGGACTATGTAGTCAATTTCCACTTACTTACCTTATGGGCTTGATTGAATTACTAATCCTATTAGGTTTAGGGGTCGGAACGGCCAGATTTATCTCGAAATCCAACCGCCGCAAACGCCTAGAATCAGCTTTTTATCAGCTATTGCGCCAGCAGGATAGTTGTATTTCTTTAATCCAGTTAATGACGATTTCACAAATAAGTGCTCAGGATGCCAAGCTGTTTCTCGACGCACAAGTGCGGTTACTTGATGGCATCCCCGAGGTTGATGACGACGGCGATACCTTTTACCGTTTTCCCAAATTAAAGCTACCAGCGGCGATCCTTGATGATGACTGGTAGATTATCGGGATACTCCTCATGGCTAGAGGTTTAGTACTCAGCAGCATCAGTGTCGGTACAAGTTCTCATTCCCTCGCTGTCTTGAAAAGGTGCTCTACTCGGGGAAACCCCTGTTCCCGCACTTTTCGCTCCCCGCAAAATAGTAACTTGATCAGAATCGCCGGAAAACCCCGTCGCTGAGAGAAGAATCCCCGTCTCTTTAGAGCGGAGAGTGTCAATTACGCATAACACTAGTAGGTCGCTAGTAGATTGATCGCGACAGTAGAGGTGAGCCAAAGTGATACACCTAGAAACATCCAGAATGCTGATGGTTGCGATGTTGAGCGAAAATTAAGGAATGTAATATTTTCGCCTTATGGTCATAAATGGACACCCGATCGGGATTATGATGAGGAAAATTGTAAAGTTTCGTAAGAAGATAACTTTAAACATATGCCACTTCCATTATTAGAATATAAGCCATCGAGCCAAAATACTCGGGTTAAAGGCTATGAAGTACCTAGTGACGAACAGCCCAGGGTATTTTCCACAGAAAACCTGCTGTCATCTACTGACCTAGATAATTTGATCGGATCGGCTTATCGTCAGATCTTTTTTCATGCTTTTGCAGCCGATCGCGAGAAATTCTTAGAATCTCAGCTCCGCAGCGGCCAAATCACTGTGCGGGACTTCATTCGCGGCTTGTGCTTGTCGAATACTTTCACCAATAGCTTCTACAACCTCAACAGCAACTATCGGTTCGCCGAACATTGCGTGCAGAAGGTGCTCGGACGCGATGTCTACAGCGAAGCTGAAAAAATCGCTTGGTCGATCGTCATCGCGACTAAAGGTCGTGCTGGCTTTATTAATGACTTGCTCAATAGCGATGAGTATCTCGAAAACTTTGGCGATAATATCGTACCGTTCCAACGGCGGCGGGTATTACCCTCCGGTGCGAGTGAATTACCCTTTAACATCAAATCGCCTCGCTACGATGCTTACCATCGCCGCAAGCTCGGATTCCCCAAAGCTTCTTGGCAAGCAGCCGTCCGTGGTTACAAGCCTCAAGACAAACAGCCCAAAGCTGGCGATCCCGCTCTCTATGCTGGCATGGCTAAAAGTCTGGGCGCGATCGGCAATCAGCCACAATCAATCTCGCCTTACAACATCGATTATATGAATCTCGTACCCCGTCGCTAATTTAGCAATCTGAGTACAGTTAAGAGGTTGTCGATTCGGTTACTTTGCCTGCGGGTTGAGCGACTCGATCGACAGCCTCTTTTTGTTGTAGCTGTCTATCCATGACATCGATCGATCATCAACCTCGTAGGGGCAGGTTTATGCCACCAACCCAAACCTGAAATCAACCTAATTCAAACCTGCCCAACCCCACCAGCAACCTCCAGGCGATCGGAAATTCGATTACCACTAGCACGCTACACGATCGATCTGTTAATAGTAGGTGACGATCGATCGGTTAATCGTGGGGTTCGATCGATCTGTTAATAGTAGGTGACGATCGATCTGTTAATAGTAGGTGACGATCGATCGGTTAATTGTCGGTGAGGGCAGGTTTGTACGATAGTTATCGTTACAATCGAGACTACCAGCATAAACCAGCCCCTACAGACCCCTCACCATCCCAAACCCCACAAACCACCCAAAATCCCCTCCTCGGAGGGGTGGCGCGCAGCGACGGGGTGGGTTCCATGTTCACACCCCCCGCAAAATCGCCGCAACAATCATCGAATCATCCAGATCCAAATCATCCCACAGCACCTCAACCTCCCGCTCCCCAGCCAACACCCGCCGAATCGCCGCCACCAGTTGCCCCCTCCCAATTTCCACTATCTGAACTAGCACTGGCTCCAACTGCTCCCGCACTGCCGCATCCACCACAGCGGCTACCACCAATTCGATTAATGGAGCGTGCTGCTGTAACTCATACTGAGTGCCAGCAAAAGCCGCCTTGGTAGTACGCGCTAATTGGCGATATTCCCTAGCATTGTCAGGTTCGTTTTGGGCAGTGGCGATCTCTGCCAAGAGAGTATAAATGTTCCAGATTGTTGCTGCGGCTGGATCGAGAGTTTCCATGATTTCCAAAGCTGCTATGGCAAATTGGTTTGCTTCTGGTAAACGGCTCGCTTGGGCTGATAAGTTAGCAAGGTTGGATAGTGTCATAGATTCGCGTACCCGATTACCAACTACCTGATAACCTTGTAGTGCCTTTCGATACCAATTTTCAGCCTCAGTCAGCTTATTTATTCTCAGACTCTGATTTGCTAGCTGATTATAAGTGTCTGCGGCCTCTTTCAAATGGCCTTGTTGTTCGTTGATTCTGGCAGATTCCCGATAAGCTCGATCTGCATCTGCCCACTGCGAACCCATTGCATATACCCTACCCAATTGGTGCCATGCAATAGCCTCCGAGTCTGGTTCTTGGAGTTGTTTGAAAATTTGGAGAGCTTCGTGATATTGCTGTGCAGAGGTGATTAGATCGCCTTGCTTCATTATGAGTATGCCCATCTGAGTCTTAGTAACTGCTAAACTTCTTAGATGTCCAAGCTCTTCATCAATAGCCATCGCATCCTCATAACTTTTACGAGCTTGCTGAAATTCCCCTAAATCTGTTAATAGACTGCCTAACTCTAACTGGAGAAAACTTTGTTCTTCTTTGACACTTTTGCTTGATTCTAACTGCTCTAACAAATTCAGACCCTCCTGGAGGCACTGAGCTGCATCGGACAATTGACCCTGAGATCTAAAGCAACTTCCTAGACGGACTAAAGTACTTACTCTTCTAGAGTTTGGTTGGAACTCTATTCTCTGCAAAATTTCGTTGAATACCTTGGCGGCAGAAGAATATTGACCAGATAGAAGCAATTGCTCTCCTTGATTATAAAGTACTAAATACCAGTCATTGGAATCTTCAGCACTGATGAATTGATTCAGCCGCTCAGTCAAAAACGCTCGATCGCGCTTTAGCCCAAACAAATTGAGAAACCGATTCACACAATCGACAAAATCCACCGCATTCTCAGATTGGGAAGCCAAAGCCCACTTGACTGCCCAGAGTAAATTGGGTAACTCCAGTTTGGCGATCGATCGAACCGTCACTGTATTCTGACTATCAGTCTGATATAAAGCAGTCGCCAAGCCATAATAGTGCTGCTGATGTTGCAGTCTCAGATCCTCTTGCTCCGCCGCTGTCAACCGCCCCCACAACACCGGAGCCAAAGTCGGATGAAACCGCAGAAACGGCAACCCTATATCCTCCATCTGCATCAACCCCGTCCGCAGCAACGCTGTTTTCAGCTTATCCCACTGCTCCGGCTCAAACTCCAAGACCTCCAAAATCTGAAATTCAAACGCCCCACCCTGAAACACGCCCAACCTCGGCAACACCGCCAACAGATCCGCATCCAACCGCTGCAACGACAAGTTCAAAGAAGCAGCCAAACACCGCTGCTTATCCGCCAGTGGCTCCGCCGCCAACAACGCTTCCAAACTCCGCGCCAAATCCGCCACCCGTCGCGCCTTCAACTGGTAAGCCACCAACTTAATCGACAGCGGATGAAATTGCACCAGCTCAAACAGCTCAATTAACGCCGCTCGCGTTGGCAAATCCCACTTCGGCGCGGGTGGCAACTTCATCAACCCCTGAAAATAGCGCAGCGCATCCTCTGGCTGCCGCTCATTCCCCAACCCCGACAACGACAACAATTGATGCTGCCGACTATTCGCCGCCGGATAATCGGCATGACTCAAACCCCCATCCCGCGTCGTCAATAGCAACCGCGTCGCCCCTACCTGCGACCACTCCTTCGCCACCGTCAACAACTCCTGCAACGTCTGGGCTGCCAAACTCTCCAAATTGTCCAGGATAATCAGCGTCCGTCGCTCTGCCAACGCCTTTGTCACCGCCGCTGCATCGATTAAAGTCTGCTCCAACACGCACCCAATCTCGGATACCGCCGTACTCACCGCATCCACCCCTTGGAACGCCGCATAGTCCACAAAACACACCGCATCAAACATTCCCGTCTGACTCAACCACCGCCCAGCTTCCACTGCCAAATAAGTCTTACCCTGTCCGCCAAAACCCGCAATGGTAATCCGCCGCGTGCCCTGCACAAATGCTCTCTCGATTTGCCACAACTCCCGACTGCGCCCAAAAAAGCCCTCCTCCGCCACCGCTGGCAACCGATGTTTCGGCGACTCGATCTGTGGTAACGTCTTCGCCTTCTTCAGCAGCGTAATATCGCCCCCCGCCTGATACCAAGCAGGTAAAAACCAGTCCGATAATTCTAGCTCGATCTGCTCCGTCCCCCGCCACCGCAGTCCCCGCTTCTGCTCGAAATACAAGTCCTGCCGCGCATTCGCCAAAGCTATCCCCAAACTTTGCCCCGCCGCTAATTCTCCATAAAACTTGCCAAATAACTGCTCCGTCGTTGTCACCAACACCGAATAAGTCATCGCTAATACGGCGGGAATCCCGCGATTGGTTAACTGCGCCGCCACACAACCCAAAGCATCCTCGCCTTGTCCCATCATTGCCGATTGACAAGCCGATAGCACCACCAAACTCACCTGCTGCCGATTCAGCGCGTCGCCTAATTTTTCCGCAGAAACCCGTTCCGCGCCACCATTCGCATCCTCAAATAGCAAATACCCCATGTCCAGCGATTTGCTGCCCTTCGTCAGCCCATCATGCTTGCCAGCCGTAACTTCGCCATCGCTCGTAAACACACCATGCCCATCAAAATGCACGATATCGACTGGCAGCGATCGATCTTGTAGTCGCTCCCGTAAATCCTTCAGCGTCGCCGGACGCAAAAACTCCACCACCACCCGCCCAGGTGCCGTCTGCTCGATCGCCTTTAATACCGCCTGTCCCTCCGACCTCGGATCGAGAAACCCCACCCCATCAGGACGGCTCACCACCATCAATAATCGCAATTGTGACTTCGGGTTTACCTCGACAGGTCTTCGACCCCCTCCCGCCCCTGCTAGCTGCCGCCGCACCGCAATTCGCGGATTCTCATGTACCAAATATGTCCCATTCGGATCGCACAACAATTCCCACGGCAACCGCAAGATCTCTGGCTGACTCGCCGCGATCGTCAATTGTCGCCCTTCACCCGCCGCATCCTGAAATTCATTGAATAATCGCTCGGCAGATCGATC
>NZ_JANNDR010000155.1:0-1936 GCF_031378165.1 Chamaesiphon sp. OTE_75_metabat_556 | reverse complement strand
CTAACGTATTTGAATAGCTGTCCACAACTGGATTAGGCAGATTTAGCAAAGTATCTAGGTGAAAATCCATATTTGGAAATAGGATAAAATTCCGCTATCGCTACATTTTACCCCATTTTCCCCATATTAGCGGGAGAGCCGCCTATCCATCTGCCGATCTGGTCGGCATTTATACGGTCTTCAACATCAAAGGCAACCACTATCGATTAATTGCCCAAATCAACTATCGTAGCGGGACGATTTTTGTCCGAAATATCCTCACCCACGCAGAGTACGACAAGGAGCAATGGAAGTCATGACAGTCTCATTGGATCGAGAATATGCAGCATTGTTGGCAGAAGTTCGACCCAAGGCGATCGAAACTGAAGCAGAGAACGAATTATACTTAGCCGAAGTTACGAAATTGATGCGGCTAGGCGAGACATTATCTCCAGCACAAGAGCGGTTGCTCAAACTCCTAGTGAATTTGATTGAAAGCTTTGAAGATAAACACTATCAGCTCAAGCGGGCTAATCCTTTGGAAATTCTGACTGAATTGATGAGTCAGCGCGGGCTAAAGCAGAAAGATTTAGTATCGGTCTTCGGTTCTCAAGGAATAGCTTCAGAGGTGCTTAATGGGAAGCGTGAAATTAGTAAAGCAATGGCTAAGGCTCTCGGAGAATTTTTCCATGTTTCACCAGCATTGTTTTTCGATACTGGCGATCGTCGTTAGACGACGCGCTTTTCTTCGATAGATATGTGGGTTGAGACTGGTAATTTAGTAATTGAGGTTAGATATGTTTGCAGCACCAGCGCATTTGCCCAGATTTACCCCCCAAGAGTACTTTGCTTGGGAGGAACATCAGGAAATTAAGCATGAATACTTCGATGGCGAAGTTTTTGCGATGAGTGGTAGGACAGTCAATCACGGCAGGATCGGTGGCAGGATCTTCTCTTTAATTGACGATCTCCTCAGCGAATCGGATCGGTGCATCGCGCTTAACTCAGATGTAAAAATCAAGATTCAGGCATCAGAAAAATACGTTTACCCCGATGCCAGTGCGACCTGTGATGAACGAGATCGACAAACGACTCAATTTATCAGCCATCCATCTCTAATTGTCGAAGTACTCTCCCCCAGTACCGTTCTCGCAGCGTCTGCCTTCGCATAAGCTTATGACCGAGGCAAGAAATTCAAGCTTTATCAGCGATCGTCTAGCCTAATTGAATACGTCCTCGTCAGTGCTGAAGAAATCGAAATTGAAGTATTCCGTAACTGAAATTTAGCTTCGATCGAGCCGCTCGGATTTACATCAAAAAGCAACAATCCGCTCATGATAAGGGTTTGGAGCGAATCTTGGACATTAATTATGTAAAACTGACAAATATCTATGAAATGTACAGATAGTCACTGAAAAAAGCGGGCGATGGGACTCGAACCCACGACGTTCACCTTGGGAAGGTGACATTCTACCACTGAATTACACCCGCGATAGATCGACATCTTAGCATACAAGACGATCGATAGGCCACAGACACTTTGAAGATATTCGCTTACGATCGAGGTAGGTTGATTCCAGCATCATACTCACTCAGATCGAAATTGGCAAATCTTTATGAATAAACTGCATCGAATCTCGTTGGCGCAGCCGCAGCATATTAGCATCGTCGCTCATCGCGGTAAAACAGATCGGGTTAAGTCGGAGAATACGATGGAAGCTTTTCGATCGGCGATGCTAATTTTAGGTGAGAGTACCACAGAGATCGGTACCCCGCAGATTGAATTCGATTTGCGGATGACTAGGGATGGTTATGTGATTATTTATCACGATCGCGCAATCGACGATTTGACGATTGGCGATCTCGATTATCACCAGCTTCAATCGATTGCCAAGCGTAAGGGCTTTGAAATTCCGTTATTTGAGGATATCCTCAAGTTATGTCGCGATGATCGAGG
>NZ_JANNDR010000138.1:0-1851 GCF_031378165.1 Chamaesiphon sp. OTE_75_metabat_556 | reverse complement strand
GGGGCGATCGCCGATATCAACGATCGGTTGCTCGAAATTAAATCGCTCGAAGTAACGACCAAGGTGCTCCAGCAACAGATCCGACAGCGACTCAAATATTAATTCCCTGAAATCTCCAAACGCGCGATTTCTAACTATCGCTGTCATGAGGGGTTTACGCCCTGGGTCGGCTGGTTAGCTGGTATCTACGCATACAAAAAAATCGAGAACGAACGCGCTAAATCGATCGCCACCGAACTGTCGATCGAGATCTCCCAATACACCCGCGATCATGCGGCGGCAATTTGTGGAAACGAAATTCGAGAGGTCAAATTAGAATCGGATTTAAGTAATTCACTACTCGATCCGGCGTTCGATCGCTACCGTGACACCTTAGAGCTGTTTGGTTTTAGTCAGATTATGCAGGCGACCGTGTTAACCAACATTTACCCGTTCGAGCGGTTTTTGCTCTCCGGCAAGCCACACATCGATCGCTACGAAGACGATCGGGGTAAGCACAAGAAAAATATGTCCTTGTCTGGCTTTCAAATCTCGCTGGGGATGGGCAAGCGGCTGATCGAATCGGGTAACAGCACCGCGCTAATTTATGCGGGTTCGTCGTTCGCTCGAAAAATGCTCTATTGCTGGATTATCACCAACGTACTGCGCGAAAGCATGAGCGATAGCTGGTTGGTCGCGGAGTTAGACAGGCGCGCTCTATCGAACTCCAAACCCGCTTTGACAGTTGCCGAACTGCGGACGCGGTGGCAGACAACCACAGGCAGCAAAAAAGATAAACATATGGCTGGGGTTCGTGCTGCGATGACACTTGGTTATCGGGTGACTCGCCTACTTTATGACGAACTGTTAAAGGCAGTTCCATATTAATTGATCGCGACCCACAAGCAGTCACAATTGTTCCGATTGCCAAGATATTAATGTTAATTCGATCGCATTGCCATCGGGATCTTGCGTAAATAGTGCCGCTCGACCCGAATTACTCATTTTGACCACGCAATTAGCTGCGAGTAGCTGTTGTTTGGCAGCCTCCAAATCCCTAACTCCTAAAGCGATGTGGGGATTGCGCGTCGAGACTTGGAGATCGATCGAGTTAGGTACCAGATCGACATTCTCAATTAAATGAATTTGGAATTCGCCGATTTGATACCACGCTCCAGGATACTTGAGCGCACGATCGACCCGTTGCAATCCCAGAATCCCACTGTAAAATTCGATCGATCTGTCTAGATTCGAGACGATCGTGGCTGTGTGTAAGCAACTAATGATTTCGATGGTGGGGGGCATGATAGGGGGTAGTGAATAGTGAATAGTGGATAGTGAATAGTGAATATGGGATATAGAAAAATTCCCTTTAATCTGTTCGGCTAAAAATTGGCGAACTAAAGACGTTTGCTAATTTCTATTCACTATCCACTATCCACTATCCACTAGCTGCCTACGGCAATCTAATCAATGCTCAAACCTTTGCTGGCTAACCAGGCTCGATCGAAGATCCGAGATTGATATCTGGCACCACCATCGCATAAAATGGTGACGATCGTGTGTCCTGGCCCCATTTGATGAGCCAATCTCACTGCTGCGGCAACATTAATACCGACCGAACCGCCCATAAATAATCCATCTTTACGTAAGAGTTGATAGACGACTTCGATACACTCTTGGTCGGGGATTTGGATCGCATCATCGATCGGGACACCTGCCATATTGCCTGTAATCCGGCTATTGCCAATGCCTTCCGTAATCGAACTACCGTCTAAGGTAATCGTGCCAGTTTTGACATAACTATATAACCCACTGCCCATCGGATCGGCAACGACACATTTAATGTCAGGATTCTTCTCTTTGAGAAAC
>NZ_JANNDR010000127.1:0-17496 GCF_031378165.1 Chamaesiphon sp. OTE_75_metabat_556 | reverse complement strand
CGAGAATATTCATCACCTCGCGGCCAAAATCATTAGGATTATCGCGGAAGGCTTGGAGACAAACTTCACCAAAGAACGAGCCTAATGGTTCGGGATTCCAGAGTAATTTTTTCGCCACCCACGGCATGTGACTCATCGGATTATAGCCAGGTTTAATCACATCATGTTTGAAGGCATACTCTTCTAAATGTGTATGCGGTTGTAAACCGATAAAGAAAATCGCTGGCTCGACTTTGTCTGCACCGAAAATCTTTTCCATCTCGCGATGGTAAGCGATTGTTTGGCGAATGGTTTCAAAGCGTTCGTCAATGACATTAAATGAGTAATTGATCGAAACCATGTCTTCAAATCCCGCTGCTTTGAGATCGCGACAGTTTTGTAAGACGGTGCGGAGATTGTAACCCATCCGCATTTTGCGCACCAACTCTTGTGAGCCGCTAGTAATCCCGATCTCAAAATAATTCATCCCGGTTTTGACCATCAGATCGCACAGTTCGGGAGTGAGATTGTCGGCGCGAATATACGCCGCCCATTTAATATCGGTCATCCCACTAGCGACGATCTTTTGTAATAACTCGATCGCGTCATCAATATACCGTCGGGCAGGGATAAACTGGGCATCGGTAAACCAAAAATTCCGAATGCCGCGATCGTAAAGTTGGCGCATTTCGGCGACGACTTCATCGGCGGGATTAATCCGCACTTGTTTGCCTTCAATGACGGTATAAACACAATAGCAACAGTTATGGGGACAGCCGCGTTTGGTCTGCACCCCGACATAGAAATCTCGATCTTGTAAGTAGTAACTAAATTCCGGCCAAATGGTTTCGATATAGTCGTAGTTGCACGCTGTTTTCTCGATCGGGGCTGGCGGCTCGTGTACCAAACCTTTGCGCGGTGCTTCACCGACGACATAGCAACGTTCGTGGGCGAGATCTTCACCTCTAATCAGCTTCTCTAGTAATGCTTCGCCTTCACCGATCGAGACGATCGCTCCTTTTGGTAAACTCTTGGCTAATTGCTCGTAGAAGACGCTGACGGCTCCACCGCCGACTACTAATTGAGCTGCCGGATGGTATTTTTTCGCGCGTTTGAGTCCACGTTTAATCAGAGACATATTCCGCCACAGTTCGGTATAGTGGCTAGTTAGCATCCGCGCACCACCGAGTGCCCCACGCAGCTTCTTGAGCGGGTTGCGATCGTAAAAAACTTCAAAGGAGTTTTGGAGCGGATTCCCACCGCGCCCGCCGACAGGAGCATAAATCTGGATATCTCGCCACGAGTAAACTAATAGGTTGGGCTGGAACTGGTCGATCGCCGCATCCAGTGCCGTACCATAATCTAACGGCGGTACTGCCCCGACATCAAAAATCCGTTGTTCGACGTCGGGAAACTGCTTGTGAACGTGATCTGACAAATAGACAACCCCAATCGGAAAAATTGGATTGCAGGGGAGACGACAGTAGAGAATTCTGGTAGTCATAGTTAGGTCATAGGGAGAGGAGATCGGAAATAGGCTAAACAGCAACCTGTGTCGATTTAACCCCAATCCGGTGTAGACATAGTTCTTCTATCGTATGTCAGAGCCAATTTCAGGCAATCGATTGGCGATCGGATCGAGATGTCGAGCGCGACTTTGTCCCAACAAGCTTTATTAGTGTCTTTAATATAACTTTACACAAAATTAGCCCAAAAAGGTAGGCTCAGACTGAGATTAACGCGACCAGTTATCAGCCTGGGATCGCTTTGACAATCTGCGATCCCCAGCAGTCCAAAACGGTAGTAGAGTTTACAGCTTCTCTCTAAATAGGAGTGATACCTTGAAGAGGTCAATCTTTCTCTGGGCACCAGACGAAATGGATTATTATGTCTCACATTCTCGATCCCTTACCTCTAGATAATACCAATGATGAGATCTGTTGCTGCTATGTCAATAGCACTAGCCAGATTCAAGTTGCCAGAATCACCAATGTCCATAATTGGTATTTTGAACGAGTCGTTTTTCCCGGCCAAAGACTCATCTTTGAAGCTCCGCGCTATAGCTATTTAGAAATCCACACTGGACTAATGGCCAGTTCGATTTTATCAGATAAAATTCCTTGCCATCAACTAATCGTTGTTGGTGAAGACGAACCCCACCCATTCGCCATTCCAGCGATCGATCTCGATCGACAATACGCGCATCAATAATCTAATTCTATCTACTGAATCGGTCTATATTGTGAGGAACCTATTTGCACCAATTCGATGTCAACTTTCTATTCGGACTCGGGAGCCGTGTCAAGCTGGAAATTATGACTAGCTTGACACTACGATCCCCACTTTTGCACTAATCGATCTCTTTCCTCTCGCACAGCTCAAAATTTAGCGAACGAACGACCTCGCCAGTAACTCCTTCACCCTCCAGACATGGTAAAATATCAAGCAACTATAATCACCGTGTTGGAAACAAGGATTAATAAAATATGGACGCAGCACTCCTAATTGCTAAATTGCCAGAAGCCTACGCCTTCTTCGATCCCTTAGTTGATGTTCTCCCGATCATCCCAGTATTTTTTCTAGCTTTAGCCTTTGTCTGGCAAGCTGCTGTCGGTTTCCGCTAAATTGAGTGAAGATATGTCGAAGGCATTGTGCTAGGCGACGATCCAGTTTTGGCAACGACAACCAAATTAACTTTTTGAGCGACAAGGCATCCTGACATTTGAGGGTGTCTTTTTTTCGATCGAGATTGATCGACCGCAGATCAACTCGGCGTCCTCGGCGACGAGGATCTCGAACTCGTAGCACCTGGATAAGATAAAGAATTATATTTAATTATCAACATTAATTTCAAAATCTCATAGTTAGCATCAAGGACGATCGAATCGAGTGATAAGCTGCTAGTCAATAATTTGCAAAAATATCACAGTATTGCGATCGCGCTGACTTGAAAAATTATGTATAAAAGTAAATTTGGTCGTTCTTTGTTCGATGTCGCTCTACCGGCTGCACTCGGTGCAGGTGTAGTGACTTCCTTCGCGATTGCTCAAGGACAACATCCCGCCATTGCGATCGGGATCACGGCGATCTCCACAACATTTGTGGTGGTTTGTTATCGCTTCGATCTGATCTAAAATCATCAGACTTTTATTCTCATAAATAATTTTGTTGTGGCTAATTACCACTGCAATTCGATCTAAATCGCTCGAACTTTGATGTTCATCAATAAATGATGGGCGCGATCGCCGATCCTCTGCCAATCTCCCTGCAAAATTTCAGCTTGGGGAAATAGACAACCGGATAATCCTACGGCGATTGCGCCAGCAGCTAGTAATTCGGGGGCATTAGTCACTGTCACTCCACCTGTCGGAATCAGTGGAATATGACCGATCGGCCCCTGCAATACTTGCAGATAACTAGCTCCCCCCATAGCCTGAATGGGGAAGATTTTGACAGCCGTTGCACCAGATTGCCAAGCGGTAATAATTTCGGTTGGGGTTAAGGCTCCAGGCACGATCGGGATGGCGGCAGCAATTGCAGTGTGAATCAACTCTAGACTGACATGGGGTGTAAAGATGTATTCGGCACCACAGGCGATCGCGTTGTGGAGATCGGCTAAGTTTAATACCGTACCCGTGCCGATCGAGCAATCTGGTAATTCCGCTCGGAGCGACTCGATTAGCGTCCACGGTCGATCGCTATTGGCGGTAATTTCAATGAGTTTAATTCCCCCAGCGGCAACCGCATGCGCCATCTGCCTGCCGATGTGCAGTTCGGTCGATCGAATGACAGCAATTATCCGTTCTTGGGTGACGAGTTGCAGCCAATTGTCGCCATACTTTGGCTCGATCGAGCATGCTCTAGTACTAGGTTTAAGATGGTGCTTTTTTAACACAGAGACAAACGTTCTGGAGGTTTCCTCCAGGTTAAGTGCGTCAAGACAGAGGGGCACGGAGGTTTCACGGAGGGGCACGGAGGAGTTGCTAGTTAGCGATCGATTGATTTGATTTCGGCACTATAATCTTGCACTGCTTGTGTGACAATCTCGCGTAAATTGACATAAGCCTTTGCAAATGGTGGTTGACGTGATGTTAGTCCTAAAAGGTCGGCTGTGACTAAGATTTGGCCGTCACAATCGATACCAGCACCGATGCCGATGGTGGGAATTGAGAGTTTTTGGGAGATCACTTGGGCGAGATCGGCGGGGATATGTTCGAGCACGATCGAGAATGCGCCTGCGGCTTCTAAGGCGACTGCTGAAGCAATTAGCCGCTCGCGATCGGTTTCGTCCCGACCCTGTTGGCGATAGCCTAATTGATGCACTGATTGGGGTGTTAAACCGATGTGCCCCATCACGGGAATGCCGATTTCGACTAATCTAGCGATCGTGGCAACCATGGCGGGGTGTCCACCTTCGAGTTTCACTGCTTGTGCGCCTGTTTCCTTGAGGATTCTCCCTGCTGAAGTGATCGCAACCTCAGGACTGATTTGATAGCTCAGAAATGGCAAATCGACTACTATTAGCGCATTTTTGACACCGCGTTTGACAGCTTTGGCATGGTGAATAATTTCATCGAGTGTGAGCGGCAAGGTATTTTCATACCCTAGTGTCACCATTGCCAGCGAGTCACCAACGAGAATCAGATCTACACCAGCTTCATCCAAAATTTGGGCGAGCGCAAAATCCCACGCCGTCAACGCGACGATCTGTTTTCCATTCGGTTTGAATTGTAATAGCTGGCGGACTGTCGGCATAGGAAGAATTGAGAATTGAGAATTGAGAGCTGGGGGACTGGGGGACTGGGGGACGAGGTGAAACTATTCCCTATTCCCTAAAGCCTAAAGCCTAAGACCTAATGCCTATGATTTGACTGAGAGCTGTGCTAGAAGTAAACTCTAGTTTAGAGCCTAGACTAAAATAGTATCCCTAAATTTATTATGAGCGATCTACCAGTTGAGCCATCCGAAGCGAAGAGTGCGAAGACCCGACAAATGTTGGGGATGAAAGGTGCTTCGACTGAGGCAGCTTCGATTTGGAAAATCCGGTTGCAATTGATGAAGCCGATCACCTGGATTCCTTTGATGTGGGGGGTTGTGTGTGGCGCGGCATCTTCTGGAGAGTATACTTGGTCGATCGAGAATGTGCTCAAGGCGGCATTATGTATGCTAATGTCAGGGCCATTGTTGACTGGTTATACTCAGGTCGTGAATGAATGGTACGATCGCGAGATCGATGCGGTGAATGAACCCTATCGGCCGATTCCGTCGGGGGCGATTTCTGGATCGCAAGTAGTGGTGCAAATTTTTGGCTTACTATTGGGGGGGATTGGGGTTGCTTATATCCTCGATCGAGCCGCACATCATGATTTCCCCGTAATGACTTGTTTGGCGATCGGCGGTGCCGTTGTCGCTTATATTTACTCGGCTCCACCATTGAAGCTCAAACAAAATGGGTGGTTGGGGACATATGCTCTCGGTGCGAGTTATATTGCCTTACCGTGGTGGGCGGGTCATGCCTTATTTGGGACGCTCAATTGGACGCTGGTCATCATGACTTTATTTTATAGTTTAGCTGGATTGGGGATTGCGATCGTCAATGATTTCAAAAGTGTCGAAGGCGATCGGCAATTTGGCCTCAAGTCTCTGCCAGTCATGTTTGGAGTTCAAAAATCTGCTTGGATTTGCGTGTTAATGATTGACATCTTCCAAGCTGGCATCGGGATTTATCTGATTACGATTCACCAAAATCTCTATGCCGCAATTTTATTGTTGCTAATCATTCCGCAGATTACCTTTCAGGATATGTATTTCCTCCGCAACCCGTTGGAAAATGATGTCAAATATCAAGCGAGTGCCCAACCTTTTCTGGTATTGGGAATGTTAGTCGCTGGGCTAGCGTTCGGACATGCTTCATTTTAGATTTAGCGTTTAGATCGACAATATCGATCTTTAGGGGCGTTGCTGTCTTGACTGAAACACATGCGGAGGAAACCTCCGCGTGATTTAAGTCGCTGTCTGGACTGAAACACATGCTCCTCCACTCTCCCCGTGATTTCAGTCGCTGTCTTGTCGTTTTTTGATGCTGGGGGAACCCCAGCATCAAAACGCCGCTTCATGCCCGCGCTGAGAATTAATTCACTCTACATCTCGATCGACGGTTATGGGAGTAACATAGATTCCTGGAGTTTCTGATTTGTACCCTTTGCCGCTCCAGCCGTTACTAAATCCCTGTGTTACTACTCAATCTCAATTCCCTCCTCGCCGCGCTCACTTTTTACACTTGCTTCCCAGTCTCCCCAAATTTTCAACTAGACTTTAGCCGCATTGCACGGTGGGCACCGGTGATCGGCCTATTGTTGGGAGCTGGATTGGGTTTAGTCGATCTGGGCTTAGACAGTCTGCATGTGCCCAACTTAACTCGATCGGCGATCGTCGTTGTACTCTGGATTTGGTGGACGGGGGGATTGCATCTCGATGGCGCGATGGATGCCGCTGATGGGTTAGCAGTGCAAGATCCCGACAGACGATTGATCGTAATGTCCGATAGTGTCACTGGAGCCTTTGGGGCGATGGTAGCGGTCGTAATTATCCTGCTCAAAACTTGTGCACTAACGGAAATTACGCCCGATCGCTTATGGATCTTACCGCTGGCGGCGGGCTGGAGTCGCTGGGGACAAGTACTGTCGATCGCCCTATACCCCTATCTCAAAGTCCAAGGCAAGGGTGCTTTTCATCGTCAGGGGATGAATATACCCCAAGATATCTCGATCGGTTTAGCCTGCCTTGTGGCTGTCACTAGCTGTCAGATTTATTTGAATCCAGCTCATGGATTATCGATCGTCGTCAGAGCTATCGCCAGTTGTGGGATTGCGATCTTGGCTGGCTATTATTTCGATCGCCGCTTGGGTGGACACACTGGCGACACCTACGGAGCTGTCGTCGAGTGGACAGAAACATTTATCCTCTGCCTGTGTACGATCCCGATTTGATTTGGGATTTATGGTTTAATCCTGCTCTCAACAGTCCTAATTCACTATTTCCCACTATCCCCAACTGTAATCCCTGCAATCACTAGCACCCAATTTGCGCTATCATTAAAAGGTTGTCTAAAAATTCGCACATTCAGGAATTCGGGTGTTTCATAACGAAATGCAACCTGGATGGAGGATAAACCCGATTAGGAGTAAAAAATCTTATGCCAGTAGTAACCTTGGCGCAAATGATGGAGTCTGGCGTTCACTTTGGACACCAAACCAGACGTTGGAACCCCAAAATGGCTCCATACATCTTCACTGCGCGCAACGGCGTACACATCATTGACTTGGTGCAAACTGCCCAGTTGATGGAAGAAGCCTATGTTTACATGCGGACAGCCGCCGAACAAGGCAAACACTTTCTATTTGTCGGTACCAAACGTCAAGCCGCAGGCATCATCGCTCAAGAAGCGAGTCGGTGTGGTGCAGCCTACATCAACCAACGGTGGTTGGGTGGGATGCTCACCAACTGGACGACGATCAAAAGTCGGGTCGAACGCTTGAAAGATCTCGAACGTCGCGAAGCCAGCGGCGCACTAGATTTGTTACCCAAGAAAGAAGCGTCCGTCCTGCGACGGGAAATGGCGAAACTCCAGAAATATCTGGGTGGGATCAAGAAGATGCGCAAGGTACCTGATATCGTGATTGTCGTCGATCAACGCCGAGAATATAATGCGATGTTGGAATGCCAAAAGCTGAATATTCCGATCGTTTCGCTGCTAGATACCAATTGCGACCCCGACTTGGTTGATGTTGCGATTCCCGCCAATGACGATGCAATTCGCTCCGTCAAACTGATCCTCGGCAAACTCGCCGATGCGATCTATGAAGGTCGTCACGGTCAACTCGAAGGCGCGGATATCGATCCTTATGATGGATACGAAGATGCCGAAGATGATTATGAAGACGATGTCGAGGCTGAAGCTGCTGAGGAAGGCGGCGAAGGCTAAAATTAGGGGATAGCGATTCGCGTAACTCCTAACGGAGTGGCTGCGCCAACGTCGGTTTCCCCGACGGTTGGCGGATGCGCGCTCCTCGGCTTTGCCGAGGGTTTAGCGCACCAAGCAGCGAATCAAGACAGGGAAATAGTGGATAGTGGATAGTGACTAGTGGATGGTGTACAGAATGAGTAAATCATTTCCGTATCCATTCATCCATTAACTCACCGATCCAACCCGCTACCCGCTTACCCACAACCATCTCGAACACAGATAAAGGAAAATGGCTGAAATAACGGCAAAGATGGTGCAAGAGCTGCGGAAAAAAACCGACGCACCAATGATGGAATGCAAAAAAGCACTTGGCGAAACAGGTGGCGATCTTGAAGCAGCAGCAGACTGGTTGCGGAAATCCGGAGCTATTAAAGCTGACAAAAAAAGCGATCGGATCACGGCTGAAGGCTTAGTTGATAATTTCACTCAGCCAGATGGCAAAGCTGGCGTACTCATCGAAGTAAACTGCCAGACTGACTTTGTAGCACGAAATGATGATTTTAAAGCTTTAGTTCAAGGTCTGAGCAAACAAGCGATAACTGCCGATAGTGTTGAAGACTTAATGGCACAGCCTTATGCTAGCGATAGTAGCGTCAAAGTAGATGAAGCTCTCAAACTGGCAATTGCCAGAATTGGTGAAAATCTCAATGTGCGTCGCCTAGCTAACTACAAAGTTGCTGCTGGTACTGAAGGTGCCGTCGATTGCTATATTCACACTGGCGGACGAGTTGGCGTATTGTTGGAAATCGGTTGTGCATCGGCAAAAGTAGCAGGTAACAGCGATTTCAAAGCTTTGGCACGGAATTTGGCCATGCAAGTTGCCGCCTGTCCTAATGTTGAGTATATCAATGTCTCCGAAATTCCTGAAGCGATCGCTAGCAAGGAAAAAGAGATCGAAATGGGACGCGATGATATTGCCAACAAACCCGACAATATCAAAGAAAAGATCGTCCAAGGACGCATCGACAAACGCCTCAAAGAAATGACCTTGGTAGATCAACCCTACATCAAGGATCAGAATATCAGTGTCACCGAGCTAATCGGTCAAACTAGCAAGCAATTGGGTGAAGATATCACGGTACTCCGGTTCACTCGATTTATTCTCGGTGAAGGGATTGAGAAAGTAGAATCCAATTTCGCTGATGAGGTTGCAGCTCAAATGGGCAAAATGTAATTTTCAGGTTGAATTGATGTTCGGGACAGGTCTAAATTTAGACCTGTCCTTTTTTTTGTCGATCTGGCTAGGATATATCCTAATCATTGGAGTTGGCGGGTTTGACTTAATTCACTGCTTAGATTATTATTCGTGACATAAACCTGCACCTATAGATCTCAGTTAAATTAATAATTCCGATAATTGTTTGAGATTGCAATCGATATTATTAAACACCGGAATATCGGTGAATTCAGATAATTCGCGTAGAAACAGAGGCGAACTCGAACAAACACCAGAAATCGCATCTGGAACCAAGCCAAATTCGTTCTTGAGTACATTCAACCCACCGATTGCCGCAAATGTATCGGGAGCAGCAAAGATCAGCTTGTGAATGCGCGATCGCACGTCAGGTGATTTCAATAACAATGCGGTTTCTCGTTGCAAAATTCCATCAGCCAACTCAACACACCAATAATTCTTAGGATTATTTGCATATTTAAGATCGAGATCGTTAAAGATTTTGACTACTTCTTTTTCCTCTAATAAATAAGTAGAAGGAAATCCAAAATGCGTAAAATCATTGACGATCGAAGCCCCCGCATCTTGCATGTGCAAAATATCTTTGAGACTGGCAGTACCTGTGACCTTAGAAGCTCGCACATCATACCCCATCGTCGTCAACGCCCAACAGCAAGCCGTCGCACTAGTACTCTTCCCTGAGTTCATACTAGTCCCTATAAATAAGATTAGCTTAGATCTATCTTCCTTTTTTTCCGTTTTCTTGGGTTGAATTAATGGATAGTTGCGGGTGTTGATGACTTCACCACTGGCATCGCAGATATATCCTAAGATTTTGACATGAGTAGGTTCTTTAACTGAAGAGTTTTTAACTCGAACATTGCCAATAATCCCCGATCGAGCTAAAAGATCTACTTTTTCTGTCATCGTTACGGGAATCTTGCCCTCATAGAAATCCGGCGCGTAGCGATTGCCAAATACAAAGATGGCAGTCGAGCCTTCATTGAGCCGGTGAATTCTTCCTGACTTATTCTCTAGTTCGACGTGTTGACCGAGCCGCGTAATTTTTCCATAGACGACATCACCATTTTCTGGCTGTTTGTCTAGGAATTGATAGTGCTTAATTTGTTTTCTACTAATCGTAAATGCAGCACTAGGCAGAATATACCAATCAGGAATCTTGTGCATTTGCTTCAATCGATCGAACTCGTTCGGGAACTGGGCAAACTATTTTCCCTTGCTGCTATCGATCGATGATGTGACGATTTATGCAATTTGGGATAACTTTTCTAACGCAGTGCAATTGAGCCTTTAATTACCTTTTTTCGTTCCCGCCTATATATTTTAAGTTCGCTCCGACTCTTGCTGCGCTAATAATCGCGGTATAACAATCAGAAAATAAGTCCACCACAACACAATTAACATAGCAACAGGTACCGTTAACCATAGAGTATGAAATAACAACCAACTGCCAGTAACGATCGTTATGCCCGTTAACAGGATCGTCCACGGCTGACACCACCAAGGTTTCGATTCCCAAAGATTATTCTCATTCATAGTTGAAAGTTAGATTATTACTCGTTAAATGAGGATGATGAATTACGAGATAAAAAAGCCTACCTAGTTTCAACTAGATAGGCTTTGAGTAACTAGCTAAAATCGATCTAGAATAAACCTAAAGTCAAAGATTTATCGATCGGTAAAGTTGCGCCGATACCCAGATAAATGGTGAAGACAGTACCGAAGAGGAATACTGCCATCGCAACGGGACGACGGAACGGATTTTGGAATTTATTGACGTTTTCCAAGAACGGAATCACCAACAGACCTAATGGGACGCCAGCCATACAAGCGATTCCTAACAGTTTGTTTGGTAAGACGCGTAAGAGCTGGAATACTGGCCATAAGTACCACTCAGGCAAGATTTCTAGCGGCGTGGCAAAGGGATTGGCAGGTTCGCCAACTAGCGCGGGATCGAGAATCGCCAACGCCGTACAACAACCGATCGTGCCAAAGATGACAACAGGGAAAATGTAGAGCAGGTCATTCGGCCAAGCTGGTTCACCGTAATAGTTATGACCCATGCCTTGAGCTAATTTTGCTCTTAAAGCTGGATCGGAGAGATCCGGTTTTTTGAGTGTTGACATAGTTAATTAAGGACGTAAATTTTAGTTATCTATTGATGTCTCAACGATTGCAATGGATGGTATCAGTGGTGTCGTTCTTAACGCATCGACCCAGATCCACCATCCATTTTATCCCTCAATTTACAAAGGACCAGAGATCCCTTGTTTGCGAATCATGATGAAGTGCAGCAACATGAATACAGCAATCAACCAAGGCAAGACGAAGGTATGCAGACTGTAGTAACGAGTCAGAGTGGCTTGACCGACGCTAGAACCACCACGGAGGAGGTCAGCCATGGCGACACCAACGACCGGAATCGCTTCAGGTACGCCGGAGACGATTTTAACGGCCCAGTAACCGATTTGATCCCAAGGTAAGGAGTAGCCAGTGACACCGAAGCTGACAGTGAGGACAGCCAAGATCACGCCCGTGATCCAGGTTAATTCTCTCGGATTTTTGAATCCACCAGTGAGATACACGCGAAAGGAATGGAGGATCATCATCAACACCATCATGCTGGCACTCCAGCGGTGGATGGAACGAATCAGCCAACCAAAGTTGACTTCCGTCATGATTTTTTCAACTGAGGTGAAGGCATCAGCTACAGTTGGCGAATAGTAGAATGTCATCGCAAACCCAGTCGCAAACTGGATGACGAAGCAGACTAAGGTGATCCCACCAAGGCAGTAGAAGATATTAACATGGGGTGGAACGTATTTACTAGTAATATCGTCGGCTAGTGCTTCGATTTCCAGACGTTCATCAAACCATTGAAAGGTTTTACTATTTGTGACTTGCTTGGTAAACATTGACGGTTGCCGTGCTTCTCTCTAATGTCGTGTTATATATTATAACGCCAGTCGGATGTAGATCCGGTGGCTCGAAATAATGGCTGGGTAAGATGGGATCTGTGTCAAACACGAGTATGACCGATCGAAAACGGCTCATACCAAATATGCCCAAAATTGTTTACTTTAGTAATATTCGGTCAACCGTTACTCATTTTACCTAAACAAAATTTAACACACCTCGAAAGGAGAGTGGTATCGATCGTGAGAGCTAGTTTTTGGTTTAGTTGGATCTTGAGTCTACAAGTGGCTCTATTTTGGCTGTGGGGAACGCCTCCGGCTACTGCTTTCACTCCAGAGCAACAATTGGTATTGCAAGCATGGCGCACGGTCAATCAGGCTTATTACGATGAGAGCTTCAATCATCAAAATTGGTGGCTGACGCGAGATCGCACTCTCAAGCAACAGATTCCTAATGAGGAAGCAGCTTACCAGGCAATTACCAAAATGATGGCGACATTAGACGAACCGTTTACACGGCTGTTGCGTCCAGAGCAATACCGCAGCCTGAAGGTGAATACCGCTGGAGAATTGTCTGGAGTGGGCTTGCAAATCGGCGTGAAGGCGGATAGTAAATCGATCGAGGTAATTGCCCCGATCGCCGGATCTCCGGCCGCTCAAGCGGGTATTTTGCCCCATGATGTCATTGTAGAGATCGATGCTGTCCCGACATCGGAACTCACCCTCGATACGGCGGCTGTCAAAATGCGTGGCGCGAAGGGGACAAATGTCAGTTTGCTGATTCAAACCGCCGATCGATCGCCGCGTGAGATAATTTTAATCCGCCAAAAAATCGAACTCAATCCAGTTACGGCCGAGCTGCATACCGAAAACGGTCGCAAAATCGGCTATCTGCGGCTGGCTCAGTTTAGTGCCAAAGCCGCTCAAGAGCTGAGCGACAATATTACCAAATTCAAACAGCAAGGCGCAACGGCTTACGTCCTCGATCTCCGTAACAATCCTGGCGGCTTGGTGCAAGCTGGCGTGGAAATCGCTCGTCAATGGCTCGATGATGGGACGATCGTCTATACGGTTGATCGCAAAGGCGCGATCGATGAAATCGATGCGAACGGTACCGCGCTCACCGATGCGCCCTTAGCCGTATTGGTGAATGAAGGGACGGCTAGTGCGAGCGAAATTTTGGCTGGTGCGTTGCAAGATAACGGCAGAGCCACACTGATCGGGACTAAAACCTTTGGGAAAGGATTGATTCAATCTTTATTCGATCTGCCTAATGGCAGTGGTTTGGCGGTGACTGTCGCCAAATATGAAACGCCTAACCATCACGATATCCACAAACTTGGGATTACACCTGATCGAATCGTGCCGACGCCAGAGATTTCCCTTGAAGCTGCTGGGACTAAACAGGATAGTCAATACGTAGCCGCGATCGCTGCTTTAGGCATCGGTAGTTGAAACAAAGCTCTAAAACCTCGATAATTTTGAGATAGTAGCTCGCAAATTTACCAATTAATTTAATTAGTTATGATGGACGTCCAAGACTTACAAGTACGGATCGATCGAGTTGCCAGCAAACGTACGCTCCTACTCCAGTATCAAGTAGATCCTACTCTCCAATCTTTGTCGCTAGATATCGAGCAAGCGTTGCTGGAAATGGACGATCTGATGGCTGAGTTTCGGCGAACTTTTCCCAATGAAGTTGTTTCCCCACCGATTAAGCCGATCGATCTGGCCTAAATTAGGATTGGTGAAGATCGATCGAGTCGAGATCGATCTTTATCTAGGGGCAGATCTCCCAAAGAATTATGTCGAAAAATCAAAAGACTGTAATAAATCGCTTATGTATGACGGGTCTGGGCTATAGATATTAAGTTGCATAGATGCAATCGACTTCATCACATATAGTTTCGGACATGACTGCTCACAAACGAATTGGCATTCTCACCAGCGGCGGTGATTGTGCGGGATTGAATGCCGCGATTCGTGCCGTCGTGCATCGGGCGATCGATACTTATGGTTGGGAACCAATTGGGATTTTTCGGGCGACTCAGGGCTTGATGGAACGTCCGATTGGGGCGGTAAAATTGACGATTCCCTTAGTCGATCGCTTGTTGGTGATGGGTGGTACTTATCTGGGTACGACTAATCAGGGCAACCCCTTTGCCTTTCCGATGGAAAATGGCGAATTGCTCGATCGATCGCCAGAAATTATTGAAGGATATCACAAATTAGGATTAGATGCCCTCGTCGGCATTGGTGGCGATGGCAGTCTGGCGATCTTGCGAAAAATCTGCCAGCAGGGTGGGATGAACTTTGTGGCGATCCCGAAGACGATCGATAATGATGTTGGCGTCACCGAACACTCGATCGGTTGCGATACAGCGGTAAACATTGCCACCGAAGCCCTCGACAGGTTGCACTTCACTGCAGCCAGCCACTCGCGGGCGATGATTTTGGAAGTGATGGGACGGGACGCCGGACATATCGCCATTAGTGCGGGGATTGCTGGCGGTGCGGATGTGATTTTGATTCCCGAAATTCCGTACACAATCGCCAATCTCTGCGAGCGGATTCGGTTGCGACAAATCGAAGGCAAGAATTATTCGCTGATTATCGTCTCGGAGGCGGTGAAAACTGAATGCGGCGAAATCGTCCAAGTCGATACCAACCGTTATGGGGGCATCGGCCATTATTTGGCGACCAAAATTGCGGCGGCTAGTGGGGCAGAAACGCGGGTTACGACGTTGGGACATACCCAGCGTGGGGGGATGCCTTCGCCACTCGATCGATTGATTGCGTCGGCGTTTGGGGTGGCGGCGGTGGATCTGGTGGCTGAAGGTAAGTTTGATCGAATGGTGGCATGGCAACGGCGGGAGGTGATTAGTGTGCCGATCGAGGAGGCTATTTCGCTCTATTGTGCGGTCGATCCGCAAAGTACGCTGGTTAAAACGGCACGCGGTTTGGGGATCTATTTAGGCGATTGAGTCGAGCTTCTCGGTCTTAGGCAAAGCGGCAGGGGCAATTTTAGAATTGCCCCTGCCGCTTTGCTAATTTAATGTGAGTTCGCGCATCATCCTGAAATGCTAGTAATTAAGCGAATCGGCAATCGATCGATACTTGTATGATGCGATTTTTCTAGTGTAGGCAGAACCCGGATCTGGGGGTTGTCTTGACGCGCTAAACCCTCGGCAAAGCCGAGGAGCGCGCGTCGCTCCGACCCCCAGTCCCCCCGTTGAAAGGCGGGACGCCGCCTCTCAAACTCTCCTGTCTTGACTCGCTAAACCGTCGGGAAACCCGACGAGCGCGAGTCGCTGCGTAAGGTTCGATTTGTGGGATGCGGGGTGGGGGGATGATAGCGATCGCATAACAACCCAGATCTGGGGGTTGAAACCCCCAGACCCCCCGTTAAGATGTGAGTTGCTAAGATGGCAGAGAAAAACGTGTGCGTCTTGTTTAAGGTTCGATTTGGGAGATGCGGGGTGGGGTGTTGATTGCGATCTCACAATCGATCTTTGGGGGCTATCGGACTAAAAGTTAGCTAAGACTTATCGATCTCACTATCCACTATTCAATCCCAACTCCCCGCACCCCGCTCCCCGCTCTTCTAATTCATCGACTCTAAATAATCCCGTACGCGGTTACGACGCTTGGGTTGGCGGAGTTTTTGGAGGGCTTTGGATTCGATTTGGCGGACGCGTTCGCGGGATAATTCTAGTACCCGTCCGATGTCTGCTAGGGAATGCGCCTGATTGTAGCCTAGTCCGAACCGGAGACAGATGACTTCGCGTTCGCGATCGGTCAGATCTGCCAATAGTTGGACGAGTTCGCCATGGAGGGACTCCCGCATCATTAGTTGTTCGGGCGTGATTTCATCGGCTTCGAGTAGATCGCCCAATTCTGTATCCCGATCTTTGCCGACTTTGACATCTAATGATACCGATCGGGGGACGCGCATCAAGACTTCTTGCAATTGCACCAGCGTCATATCCAGAGCTTTGGCAACATCTTCGAGTTTTGGCGCGCGTCCAGTTTCGAGACTCAGTTCGCGCTGGACTTTTTTAATCTTGTTGAGTTTTTCGGTAATGTGGACGGGGAGGCGGATATTCCGGCTTTGAGTCGCGATTGCGCGGGTAATTCCCTGGCGAATCCACCAATAAGCATAGGTGCTAAACCGATAACCTTTAGTCGGATCGAATTTATCGACGGCGCGTTCCAAACCCATCGTGCCTTCTTGGATCAGATCGAGGAGTTCCATCCCGCGATTTTGGTATTTTTTGGCGACTGAGACAACCAGCCGGAGATTTGCTTCGATCATGTGCTCTTTGGCACGGGTACCAGCCGCTTGCATGGCATCGATTTCAGTAACAGTGACGCCAGCTAATTCTGCCCATCTTTGTTTGCCAGCAGCCAGTCTGGGCTTGAGTTCGGCGAGGGAAATACCAGCTGTACTCGCCCAGCGTTCTAGCGACGGACGATGCCCTAGTTGAGCGGTTAAGCGATCGTGGATTTCGATCGATTCGACGTAATGTAAAATTGCGACATCCTGACTAGTACCGAGTTTGACTGCTTCGGCGGCCTTGTTGCGTAGTTCGAGTAATTGGACATAACGTTGGACGACTTTTGCTTCGGAAATTTCTTCCTCACGCAATAGCAAGCGCACTTTACCGATTTCTTGGAGGTATAAGCGAACTAAATCCTTGCTGTAGTAGATATTTTTAGCAGCAGTCGGGACTGTGGTGCTATCGAGATCGTCTTCAAACAATTCGGGTAAAGAGGTACGGAGACTCTCTTCGTCCAGATCCATGCCGTTCAGATCCATCTCTGGAGCGGATTCATCGTATTCGACTGATTTGTATAAGGATTTACTTGGCATGACTGTTCTCAGGGTTGCTCGAAAAAATTTAGATATGAAAAAAGGTTAGATCCTACTGCTACCAGTTAAATTCTCTAGTGATCGCGATGGCTGTCTCAGACAAAGGCACAACTACAGACCGTTAACAATATCATTCCCATCTTTTACCAAAAACCCCTCACTCGATCGCTGGTTTCTGCTCGGATTGATGAATTTGGATATCAGCATACTTGGGACACTTTGCACCAAAGATCGCGATTGAGACGGTTGAAATCGGTCGAGATCCATGTTTATCAACATCGCAGCTCCTATACTGATCGATCCACACTCTATATGGTGTCGATACTCACTATCAACATCTCGGCAGCAAATTGGATGGTTGTAAAAATTAGCCTCATTGGCAACGTAAGTCACCTCTCAATCTGCGGTTGTGCCTCGATCGACGATCGAGTTAGACTAAGATAAATTGCCAATCTCAATATTTTAAAATTAGCAGATCGATCGACGATTATTAATCGTAATCTGTGAA
>NZ_JANNDR010000122.1:0-2241 GCF_031378165.1 Chamaesiphon sp. OTE_75_metabat_556 | reverse complement strand
CAAAGCCCACCATCTGGGTGCGATCGGCAATGTTAGCAGTAGCTAGCATTTCTCTGATTTCGGCTTCGTAAGCAGGCGTCCCACTACCAGCAATGACAAACGTGAACCGGCGATCGCGACAGCGACCGAGAGCGGGAATTAAGTAATCCAAGCCTTTTTGATAATGCAGTCGCGACAGAAACAAGATGATCGGTTCGTCGGCCGGACAATTCAAACTTTGCCGCAGCCGCTGGGCGGCGTCAGGGATCTGGGCGGGAATCTCGGTCAACGCCAACGGGAGGATAAATGCTGGCGACTGGAAATTTAAAGCCACAAACTCATCACGTTCTTGTTGGCAAGTGACATGAATGGCACAGGCGCGATCGATGTTAGCGCGTTCGATGAGCTTGAGATAAGCTTGCTTTTTTTGCGGCTTGTGCTGGAGCGACCATTCCCGCAAAGCACCATGGGCGGTGGTCAAGTACGGTACTCCCCGCATTCTGGCGATCGCCATGGTGACGGTCGAAGTGTAAGAGAACAAGGCATGAATATGAACTAGATCGTATTTCGTAATGTTTTGCCACAGCCAAGTTGTAAATGACAACGAAAAGGCAAATTCCCTAACTGCAGAAATTGACGGCGAGAAGCGGGGGAAAAAATAGGTAAGCAGTCGATCGTATTCAATTTGCCGACCCATGGGCACGTCCAGCAGCTTGTCCCCATCATCATTGGTGGTGGCAACTTCGACATCGATACCCTCTGTTTGTAACGCATGTACCATATCGATTAGGGCGCGACTCGGCCCGCCTCGCGCGGCAGACACCGAAGGAATTACATGTAGAATCTTCACTGATAAATACCACCCCGATCGACAGACTGGGCTTCATTCATCGCATAGTAAGTCCGCACTCGATCGACCTCCAGCAAATAGGCACCCATAATTAAATAAGCCAAGAATGCTAACACCGAAAAGGTAATGTTTCCCACCAAGGATGCTTCCAAACATGCTCCGGTCAGGATCGATCCCAATCCAGCGATGACAACGCTGCTGGGGAAAAAGTAATAGGCATCCCGACTGCTCAACTGGTTGAGTTGCCACATCAGTTTGAGTGATTCCCAGCCCACCATCAGCATGGGGATCAAGCCAATCAATCCCAGGTTGGAAGCAACTGCCAGCCAGGTATTTTCGCCATAACCCAGCCGACCGCCCTCTAGTGGAGAGCCAAAGATAATATTATTCAAAAACCCCTCCAACATCCCATTCCAAACGCTTTCGCGACTGTTGCTAGTCGATGTAAATCGATCGCTGAGTGTTGAATCAATTCCGGCGGATGATGCTAATGTATCTGGTTGTAAAAATGTGCCGATCAGTGCGGCTAAAACTGCTAAACCCAAACCCACGCGAATCCAAGCACCACCATTATTGCGATAAAACAAAAGTAGGGAAACTGCTGTCATCAGGAACCCTGTCCGTGAACCAGTGAGCAGGAGAAAATAGAGCGTGACGAGTAAGATGCTCACCCACCAATATTTGGCAGCACTCCAGGCGCGAGCGCGTTGGATCGAAAACATCAGACAGGGCACGATCGAGGCTAAGAGCAAGCCCGCCGTCTGGGGATTTCCGGTTGTACCCAGGAATCGGCTGCCGACAAAGGTTACAGCAGAGCGATTGAGGACAAATTGATAGACATTGAGGACGATAAAGATCGCCCCGGCGATCGCGATCGAGCGTACTGCCAGATGGAAATTTTCATCATCCTGGAGCCACCGACCCGGTCCCATCCGCAACGCAAAGATCACGCCGCCAAATGTAAGTGCGGCAAGCCATGCAAATTCTTGGCTACCATAGAGGAGGGTCTTGGCAAAAATTGCTAACTGGACGGCCATGAGCCACTTAATCGAGGGCGGCAAGAGCCATTGCCGCCAATTATTCCGAGTCTGTAGTGCGGCAACGATCAACAAAAACAGCACTACCAGTGCCAACGGTCGTCCGAACGAACGCAGTTGCTGGAGCGGGAATACTAGTGGTGGTGTCGGGTACCACTTACTTCTAAAGGTATCGAGCGATGAAGCAAAACAACAGATGCTAAACAGCAGCCAGCCAGTCGGTCGATCCTGCTGTGCTTTAATCAGTAATAGGATGCCGATCGCGATCGCAATAATGCCAAATGGCGTCGCGATAAAACCAAATAATTGGTTGATAAAACTTGTCTTGTTCATACCGGGGTTTGAGGTAGTGGAAATTCGCGGTCAAGATGTCGC
>NZ_JANNDR010000096.1:0-3499 GCF_031378165.1 Chamaesiphon sp. OTE_75_metabat_556 | reverse complement strand
AATCTCCACATCCTCGAAGCACTCAAAGGTTCTACGATTCAATTTGTGACCTGTCGCCACGAACAGGGAGCCGCTTTTATGGCAGACGTATACGGTCGCTTAACCGGACAAGCAGGGGTCTGTATGTCCACCATGGGGCCAGGTGCAACCAATCTGATGACGGGGGTCGCCGATGCTAATCTAGATGGCGCACCGCTGATTGCCATTACCGGACAGGTGAGTACCGATCGAATGCACATCTTGTCCCATCAGTATCTCGACTTAGTGGCGATGTTTGCACCGATTACCAAGTGGAGCAAACAAATCGTCCAGCCCAATAGTACCGCCGAAATTGTCCGCAAAGCCTTCCACATCGCCCAGTCAGAAAAGCCCGGTGCGGTGCATATCGACGTGCCGGAAAATGTCGCGGCGATGCCAGCAACGGTCAAACCCTTACAAAAAAACGGATCGAGTCGAGTCTATGCTGCATTTGCCAGCCTCGATCGAGCAGCAGCAGCCATTTCCCAAGCCCAAAACCCACTAATATTAGTCGGGAACGGTGCCATCCGCTCCCATGCCAGCCTTGCCCTCACAGAGTTAGCCACCCAACTGAATTTGCCCGTAGTCAACACCTTTATGGGCAAGGGGGTCATTCCCTATACCCATCCCTCCGCTCTGTGGGCGGTGGGTCTGCAACAGCGGGACTATATTAGTTGTGGATTCGATCGCACTGACTTAGTAATTGCTGTCGGCTACGATCTGATCGAATATTCACCCAAAAAATGGAATCCTACAGGCGAAATTCCGATCGTCCACATTGCCGAAGTTTCGGCAGAAATTGATAGTAGTTATATTCCCCAGGTTGAGGTGGTGGGCGATATTGCCGACTCGCTCCAGGAAATCCGCCAACGATGTCAAAAGTCCGATCCCAGTCCAAAACCCGAACCCTATGCCCTTTCGCTCCGTGAGGAGATTCGGGCAGATTACGAGCAGTACGCTCACGATAAAGGCTTTCCGATTCGCCCCCAAAAACTAATCTACGATCTGCGGCAGGTTTTAGGCGATGACGATATCCTGATTTCCGACGTGGGTGCCCATAAAATGTGGATCGCCCGTCACTACCACTGCGCCAAACCCAATACCTGTTTGATATCCAACGGTTTTGCCGCGATGGGAATTGCGATTCCAGGCGCGATCGCGGCTAAGTTAGTTTATCCCGCTCGTCAGGTGATTGCCGCCACGGGAGATGGGGGCTTTATGATGAATATGCAGGAGCTAGAAACTGCTCTGCGCCTGAATACTCCCTTTGTGACACTGATTTTTAATGATGGGGGTTATGGGCTAATCGAATGGAAGCAAATGCAGCATTTTGGGGGGTCTTCGTTTGTTAAGTTTGGGAACCCCGATTTTGTGAAGCTGGCTGAGAGCATGGGGCTGAAGGGGTATCGAATTACTGAGAGTGCAGATCTGATTCCCACGCTCAAAGAAGCACTGGCTCAAGATGTTCCGGCGATAATTGATTGTCCAGTCGATTATCGGGAAAATGTTCTCTTTAGCCAAAAATCCAAGACTTTGGACTGTTCGATCGCGGAAAATGTAGAATCATTAGAAGCCTAAAGTCAATTTTTGACTGTTTTGAGTCGATCGACAGATCTCAATGTGGTAATGGTGCTACGATCGAGTGAATGTGGGTACGATTTGGAGATAGGATAATGTTGTGACATTAGAACATTTGGTCTAATCGACATCTTGGTTCGACTGCCTATTATGAATCTACCGCCTAACTTCAATGTCTTAGTCGAACAGATCGATCGTGAAATCGACAATCTCGATACTGAATTATCTGAAGCTATTCAATTAGTGAGAGCAAGAATTACCTTGTTTCCAAACAACGTCAGTTCGATTCAGTTATTTGCTCTCCTTAATAATTACGCGCTGTTTTCAGATAATACTAGGCGAAGAATTCAAGAAACTATTCGATATCTCACTACAAATGAGACGCTTTCCAGCCAAGATATTGAAGAAGCAGGAGAAAGACCTGTCAGAACAATTAGGTCGAATCTTAGAAGCTAAGATAGTTGTAAGTAATATTAAAAAACGTTTGGAGCGATAGCCATGAGTACTAATCCATTGAATGAAGCAGAATTAGCTGAAATTCTACAAATAGCTCAAGCGGGAGAGAAGAAACTTAGAGAAATGAGCGATCGAGCAACAATCATATCTGAAAAATGGAGAATAAAAACTCAATCTCTCGAACCAACACCAGTTAAAACAGAGTCAAAAATCACATTAGCGTAAAAAATCACTTCTGGAGATCGCAGATCGATACATTAGCAGCTTTGGTAAATGTTTGGACGATCGGTAGAAATAATATGTTGCCAAAGCTGGAGCTTCATTGATAAAAGCGTAGACGATTTCCGAGGGTTGGGCTGTCCTAGATCTTCTTTGATGTGTGGCTTTGGCGATGCTGGATCGTTCCAAACCATTATTTTGATATCTTTAGGGATTTTGGTGGTAGCGAAGCTGGAGAAATTGATAATCTGTAAAGTAAATAAGGGTCTGAGCTTGGGTTCGGTAAATTTTAGGTCTTGTATTATGTGATACTTTCAATCGATCGATAGGAACTCTAAGTTAAGGTTGCTAGTTTAAAGCTACGTAATAGCCAGTAAAATGAGTGATACACGCAACATAATCAATCCAATTCAGGCAGACATCGTCAATCCAAAAGCCGATCTACATAGTATTCTTTTAAAAACTAAGGTCTTGGCTTATCGTCTTAAAAATGAAGACCTCAAAAATTGGGTAAGGTCGGAATTAGATGGATACGATGAAAAGCATGACATCCCTGACTACCGAGTCATTAGGGATTCAGTAATAAGGGGAACATTTTTTAATGGAGTTTACAAGCATTCAAATAGAGATATAGGTATAACTACAGTTCCAGAAGAAATAAGAGAAGGAGCTAGAGATATATACATTTATCAAAGTGTCACCGCACTAGAGGAAATGGCAAAAAAAGAACAGTTTTGGAATCCTTTGTCATATAAATGGGTACAACTATATAATATTCATACTGGGGCGGTGGGGAAATTTGCTAGATCGGATGGAAATACATTTATTCAATCTGAGCAAAAACAATCCTTGGCTAAAGTAGCTGAGGAAATTCAGCAACTTTTAAAGCAGCTAGAGCAAACACAACCAACGGCAACCGAAGAAGACAAAATTAATTACGTTAGCGATGAAACTACTCCGAGTTTCAAACGCCGCGCTGTCGCTGCATTTATAGCAGGTAGTGAAACTGCAATTGATGAGTTTATCTTAGAGAATAAGTCCGTTGATGATAAATTCAACGGCTAGTCTAGTACCTTTTATCGTAGGTTTACCAACCAAGATATTGGGATTGATCGTAATTCGAGATTGCCAGTTCATGAGGTTTTATATGTGCGAACATAAGACTAACTATAGCAAATTGATTTGGCATTAACTGATATAGAAATCGCGGGTACCCTTAGCATCGATC
>NZ_JANNDR010000076.1:0-5865 GCF_031378165.1 Chamaesiphon sp. OTE_75_metabat_556 | reverse complement strand
GGCGGTGGATACTTCGGTCAGTCCCCACTCGATGCCGAGCAGATCTACTTTGGAGTAGACTAGCACGTCGTCAATTAGGGTTTGCATCAAGCTGACACCTTCAACGGCAAAGCCAATAAACTCTTTGGCATCGCTATCGAGTTGCTCGCTGTACCGCATCTCTAGCAGTTGGACGTAATTTGCTACCTGATTGAGCGGTTCTTGCAAATCGTGGGAAGCGACGTAGGCAAACTTCTTGAGTTCGGCGTTCGATCGTTCTAAATCATTTGTCAGTAAAGCTAATTCTTCCGCTTGACGGAGAACGATATTAACGATCGCTTTGCGGAGTTCGATCGCAGCTTCGGCTTCGACTGGTTTCCAGGGGAGCGAATGCAACCGGACTGTTTCTTTCCACAATTCAAAAGATTTGCGGGGGCATAACCGAGGAATCCCATCGGTTTCAGCCAGATGATAGGCATTATTAGGATCGCCACTCCAGTTCACCGTTTGAACTACTTCTGGGCGGAAGCACAAGACATAACTGCGGCGGGAGAGCGAAATCGCCAACAAGCCACTGGCGACATCTTTAAATCGCTGTGCATCAGCATAGATTAAGGGCAGTGAGTCAGTCAAAAATACTTCATCTTCGACATTTTTGGTCAACCACTGCACCAAATAGTTGAGTTCGGCTTCTGGTGGAGTTTGACCGATTGTCGTCCAATGCCCACCGAAACAAATAGCGGCACCATGAGCATCGACAAGATCCAGCAGATTGGGTTCTGCACCCATTAAACCATCAATAAAACTTTCCGATCGCGACATCCGATCGATCGCCACTGATTGAACGTGGGCTAATTTCGCCCGATAATTGTAGTCGGCGACATCTTCACTCGTCGAAATCTCGGCAAAAATTACCTGTCCCAGAAATTCGCACGCTTTCCGCAATTCATAAGGGACGAGTTTGGGTGTCTGATGGTGACAAGCAATAATTCCCCATAACTTGCCATCTTTAATCAGGGAAATCGTCAACGATGCCCCGACTCCCATATTATGCAGGTACTCGGTATGACAGGGGAACGCACTCCGCAGAATCGAGAGGGTGAGATCTGTTGGTCGATATGTGACTGGATTCTGGGATGGAATCATCTCCACCGCCGTATCTCCCGCATCGGGAATTACCCGAATCCAGTTGGAAAGAAACATCTTCCGCGCTGGTTGAGGAATATCCGACTCAGGGAAATGTAAGCCCAAATAGGAATCCATCTCCGCCAGTTTATCCTCAGCAATTACTTCGCCATGTCCATCATCGTCGAACTTGTAGAGCATGACTCGATCGAATCCAGTCACCTTGCGAACTTCACCAACCACAATCCGACCAAACGCATGTAAATCAGCCGTTGCTGCTAATTTACCGATCGAGGCTTTTGCTAAATGATAAAAACTTAAAAACGGAATAGTTTCATTCGTCTGAGCTGGTTCCAATTCTAGCACCAGAAATCCATCAGGACTGCGATGAAAGACAGCATCAAATACTAGATAATCATCCCCAGACTTCCGCACCCATACCTTACTAGGATTGATCGAATCGAGATTTTGCGCTGCCAATCCCTCGCGAAATTGGTCTACTTGAAAAGCATCTAAAATCTGCTCTAATGGCTTTCCTAGCACCCGATCTGGTGACAGTCCAAATGCCATTGACGTGTTGTTACTAACTTGAATCACCGTCAAATCTGGCTCTTGCAGAACTAGCAACACGCCATGAGACTGAATCTTTGTCAAGATATTAATCGACGGCTGTTTTAAGCTGGTGAGATTAAGATCTGGAGTGCCGAGACTAATGCCTGTCATAAATATTACCTCGTTGGTATAGCCGCTTGCTGAAAGCAGACGCTGATGCTGTGACGCACCTTGACCTTTTTTGGGTGTAGATCGTCGCTCTAGCTTTCAAAGCATAACTCAACCATTACCGACGTTCTCAAAACAATACAATAATCTGCTTTACTCATCAAAACTTAATGTTTTTTTAATGAAAAGAGTCATTCGATCGAACGTCACGCTGCGGGTAATGTCACAATTCCGAACCAAAATTCTTCAATCCGTTGGACAATTTGACGCAATCGATCTAGATCGGTAGATTGGATGACATGGCAATTGCCTTGCAGCAGATAAGTACTAAAAATATCTGCCTCACTTGCCGCAGTTGTCAATACCACAATCGGAATTCGCCGCAATTGGGGTTCTGTCTTAATTTTAGCGAGCAGATCTTGCCCATCATTGCCTGGTAGATTCAACTCCAGTAAAATCAGATCTGGACGTGGTGCATCCACATAATCACCACGGCGATTGAGAAAATCGATCGCTTCAATCCCATCAGCAATCGTCATGACGCGATGCTGGAAGGATTGCAGCGCAGTTTCAATTAATTGAGCGCGATCTCGATCGTGATCGATCAGTAAAATCGATCTTTCTGGCGCAGACTCGTCCATTATTCGTTCGTTCATCCTTTGTAGATTGGGTGGCAAAAATTCCGCTATTGGCATAGTCTATCCTTTGGCGGCTGTGCTAAACCCAATAGTGCTAATATCGACACACGATTTAATTTTGAAGCAGATCGATAGTTGTCGATCGTAGATCGTTGGCGGTAGGATCGCGTTTGCCCGTGCTTACAGCAGGCTACGCCAGAGCAAGAGCATCTATCCTTTGACGTTGTGATCGATCGAAAGTCACTCATCGTTTGATTCTGGCTTGATTAGAGTTTATTTTGACCCAATCTTGAGCTGGTGGTGGTACTGCAATCGGTGGCTTTTGACCCGCTTGATAGTAGCCTGCTCTAGTTAGCTGTAAGTCTTGATAATGGGTGGCGAAATCACTGGTATGTGGCAAAAATTCAGTGCTGGTTTGATTCTGTTTTAGTCCTTCTTTCCACACACTTTTCTCGACTGTGCCAACAGCCAGATAGTCATTGCCGATAACATCGGGAGCTTGCTCAATAAACAATGCAGTCAGATAATACTCAATTTCATGTTTATGAGCGACGAGTAGATCGCAGTCTCGACAGTAACGACAAGTATAATTCAGTGCAATTAAGTGATGGGGATTAACATGAATCAAGATCGGTATTTTGCGTTGTCCAGTCTTGCGGTCGCACAAAGGACAACGGGAGACTCGTTCCTCTGGATAAGGATTGATCATAAAACTGTATTTGGGCGGCAAACCACCAAGTTGTCGCTGTTTGACTTTTGCCATTTGATTTCATATCCCTGGGATTTAGTTTTCTATTTTAGCTTGGGTACTGCTATCGATTGAAATCGATCGATTGATATTGGTGGGGGAGGGCGGGTTCGTTCTGATTTGATAGTGCTAGGCGAGGATTTTTAGCATAAACCCGCCCCTACGGTTTATCTGTGAAAATGTATATCTATAAATTTATAGATCTGATGGATCTGTAGGGGCGGGTTTATGCTAACCAATATCGATTTTACTGTTCGATATCGAACGAACCCGCCCGTCCCCACTAGAAGATCTCAAATGGGTTTTATCTAATCTCCAATGGTTACGATAAAGACTTAATCGGTAACAACAAACTAGCCTCAATCTCTGCTCCCACTTCCCGATTAACATAGCAGTCACTATTGAGACAGTCTACCAGTAGCTTATTGGCATCATAGTATTTCTGGAGTAACGCTTTCTGAGCTTTGGTAAATTGCCAATCATGACCGATGTTCCGATGCTCAATCATAATGGCTCTCCATTCCTCATTCCAGTCTCGACCATTAGCCTGCCACCAATGCATCAAATTATTATCATTTTCCGAGAAATCTGGCAATCGATCTTGTAGTTGCTGGACTGATTCTTGTAACTTGGTCGATGCGATCTCAGAAGCATAATCAAGAGCAAACTCAAGATCAAGAGCAAAATTGCTAACATGAGTAAGATCGCGAACACGAGTGAGACCGCGAGCACTATCAAAAACAAGATCAAGCATAATATCAAGAGTAATATCATCAGGATCAGAATCAGGATCAGAATTAGGATCGTTATCAAGAGCGAAATCGATAGCACAACCGAGAGCAAGATAATATCCTCGAACAGCAACAGGCCTATAAGGGGCTTCAACCGAACTAGATTTTTGACCAACCCACCCTAAAAATTCTTGCAACTTCTCATCCTCAGCAAGAAGACCATCAATTTCTCGCTTCATCCCTAGCACCAATCGATCTGCACTCTTTAACATCCCCACAGTCAGTAAAAACACCTCGCGCCATTGCTTATCGGTAAGATGGCTAATGAGATCTCCAAAATCTCCATCAGCTTTTTCCTTGAACCAGCGGGCGGTAAAGTATTCCTGAAAAGTTAAATGAGAAAAAGAATAAATTCCCCTCGCTCTTTCTACCAGTAAGCCATGTTGAGCCGCAATTGAATTTAGGACAGCTTCACTATCAAGTTGCAGAGCTTCTGGCTCATTACTAGCATTCGGTAAATTCCGAATATAGTCCCGAATTTGCTCCTCAACAAATCCTTGCTTGAAAAAATAGTCACTGCGTTCAAAAGCGTTATAAGCAACTTGACTGAGGAGATCTTCCTTCCGTTGCAGCGATAGTTGTTTGTAAACCTCTTCTCGTTTAATATTCCGCTTGGCATCCCATTTTTTTAGCAATACATCCAAGCCTTCCTTGTAGAGTTCGGCGCGATTGGCAGGAAACCGACCCCCTTCCTCAAATACCAAACACAGGAGCGTCAGTAACAGCGGATTGGTAGCTAATTCTTTTAATCCAGGATTGTCTTCTAGCTCCTGGGGAAATTCCTCCGCTTTGACGGGATCTTTCGGTTGAAACCATTTGTGAGCAAAGTCAGCAATTTGCTCATCATCAAAATCGGCAACTTCGACCTCGGTAAACTGCTCGAAGATATATTCCTTCGCTGCAATCCGACAAGTAATCACAAATTGACTAGCATCAAATTTCTCCGCCGTCTGGCGAATGGTATCTAAGACTCGATCGTGATCTTGTGCTTTCACTTCATCCAATCCATCCAACAACACGATCGATCTACCCGCCTGCAAAATTTTCGATCCCACCACAGACCCATTCTTAACCCCGCATTCGGTCAATTGTTTGCCAATAAAACCCAACAAATTGGGTTGTCCATCTGTCTCAGCAAATTCCTTGAGAGTGACAAACAAAGGTACTCGATTTTGGTTGAATTTTCCCCCGTTACATTGCAACGCCAACCACTTGAGAAACGTAGTTTTTCCCGCTCCTGGCTTCCCCAAAATCATCAGCTTTTTATGGCGTTTGACAGCTTCTAGGGCAGGGATACGTTTTTGTCGAACTGTGCCCAAGATAAATCGATCGAAATTCTCAACCCCGCACCCATCCAGCAATTCCTCAATGCTGCGCCGTTGATTGCGAGAAATTTTCTCTAAAATATTAACGCTAGTGTAGATGGAATCGATGGTAATCGGTTGCTCCATATCCAACACCCGCATTGTGCCACAGCGTTTTTGAATACTAGCACTAACCTTTTTGCGGACTTCTCGCACGAGTGCATCGAGATCGATCTCTTCGGGGTTAGTGATAGTTTGAGAAGAGGATCGTTTTAAAGATTCTTGAAGGAGAAAGTTTTTCAGTTTATGGAACTTACCCGCACCTTGACCACCAATGCTAAATTTTTTGTATACTCCAGTCATCCGAGTCCGAAAAGCACTAGATGAAATATTCAGCGTCTCTGCGGCTGCCAAATCATTATCATCATTTCGATTAAACAGTGTCACAAAAGCTGCTTCCTGGTCGGGAGAAAGATCGTATTTTCTTGCTAATTCAGTTAAAAAGTCACGCGGGAGCATTGATTATTCTGTGCTTGTCCAACCTATATTGTATCAAATGT
>NZ_JANNDR010000072.1:0-5729 GCF_031378165.1 Chamaesiphon sp. OTE_75_metabat_556 | reverse complement strand
ATCGCCACAAGTCGGACGATATTCGAGGAAACTGTGATTCATGATCCAAGCACCGCGAGTCATCCGCATGAATTCACCTCGGAAACCGATCAAGCCGCGAGCAGGCACGACGAATTCGAGGTTAGAACGTCCGTTTGCTCCTACCACCATATCTTGCATTTCGCCCTTGCGCTGACCGAGACGTTCGATACAACTACCGACAGCTTCTTCGGGCACATCTAATGCGAGCAATTCAAATGGTTCGCACTTTTGACCGCCAACTTCACGGTAGATTACTTGTGGCTGGGATACTTGGAATTCGTATCCTTCCCGCCGCATATTCTCAATCAGAATACCGAGGTGAAGTTCCCCACGTCCGGCTACTGCAAATTTATCGGCTTCGTCGGTTTCTTCGACGCGGAGGGCGACGTTAGTTTCCAATTCGCGGAAGAGTCGGTCGCGAACTTGACGCGAGGTGACGTTTTTGCCTTCGGTACCTGCAAATGGCGAATCATTGACACAGAAGGTCATCTGCAACGTCGGTTCGTCTACTTTGATCATTGGCAGCGCCATTGGCTCGTTGGGACAAGTGATCGTTTCACCGATGTTGGCATCGGCAAAGCCAGTCACAGCGACGATATTACCCGCAGTTGCACTCGGAATCTCGATCCGCTTCAAGCCATCGAAGCCGAGGAGTTTGGTAATCCGCGTTTTGACGATCGATCCATCTTCTTTGATCAGCGCAGCTTGCTGACCCATAGTAATCGTCCCGTTGTGGATTTTACCAATTACAATCCGACCGAGATAATCGGAGTAATCAAGGGTGGTAACTTGCAGTTGCAATGGCTTCTCCGAGTCACCGATTGGAGGTGGAACGTGGCGGAGGATCGCCTCAAACATCGGTACCATGTCGGTACCTTTGGTTTCCATATCGTTCTGGGCATAGCCACCAATCCCCGACGCAAACAGGTGGGGGAAGTCGCACTGGTCGTCATCAGCACCGAGTTCGAGGAATAGGTCTAATACTTTGTCCACTGCTACGTGGGGCGATGCTTGTTCGCGATCGATCTTATTGACAACGACGATCGGGCGCAAGCCCTTCTCTAGGGCTTTCTTTAGCACGAAGCGGGTCTGAGGCATCGGGCCTTCATTGGCATCGACGATCAGGATACAGCCATCGACCATGCCCAGTACTCGCTCGACTTCGCCACCGAAGTCTGCGTGTCCGGGGGTATCGATAATGTTAATTAATGTTTCTTTGTAGCGGACGGCAGTATTTTTGGACAGAATGGTAATCCCCCGCTCGCGCTCGATGTCGTTGGAGTCCATCACACAAATAGGCACTTCCTCACCTTCGCGGAAAACACCGGATTGTTTCAAGAGGGCATCAACAAGGGTAGTTTTACCGTGGTCTACGTGCGCGATGATGGCTACGTTGCGAATGGGAATGCTCATAAATTGGGGAGTTAGGACTCTAGTACGATCCGATCTAAGCGACAGAAATTTACTAATCTTTGTAAATATCTATGAATAATTGTAGCCGATCGCGGTTGCTATTGCTGTTGAGAATTGGGTTGGATTCGAGCAGATGTGGATCGGGGACTTCAAAGATCGATACTTCTTGGCGAACACAATTCGCGAGTGGGGCACCTTGCCAAACGCAAACTGACGACAAGCCCGACATCAATCAATCAATCCTTCCGCTCGCGCTCTATTTAACGTTAAGATTCGCAAATTTAGATTGTCCCGATCGATTTCCAGGACATCCTGCACTTTTGTCCAATAGTGTCGGACTGCGCGTTCTGTGACATTTAGTTGTGCTGAGATTGCTTTATCTGGCAAACCTCGATCGGCAAGTTGCAATGTGCTCAACCATTCTGGCTTGAGTTCTAAGCCTTTCCTAATCTCTTTGGTGAGCGTGATGCCCTCGATCGCATATTGCATTCGACGACGAACTTCCGTCGGTGCTAATGTTTTATCTGCAATGGTAAAGCCACCTTGATGATTGTCGATCTGATGCTTTAATTGCACTAAAACTTTCAGATTGCTGCTGTATACCATGAGATTTATGTCGGGATACAGCTTCATAATTTTGCGTAATAATGCCAACCCTGTAACCGGGAGGATTGACTCTGCCCATGCAGATCTTCGACTGTCTGGTTATTCGACATTATCCCGCTACGCTGGATGAAACAATGGGATCGAGACTAATTAAGCAACGATATGAATCTTGGCTGCAATCGCAACTGAGTTCGCTCGATTGCTAATAGATCGGTAGCGATCGATCTCGATTCCACTATCTCAACTTGACAATCGATTTACTCTCCAACCACTGGAATTGCTGGATTTCTTGCATCAACATAGCATACGCTCGATAACTCTCACTGAAATTTATCGATACAAATATGAGCGATGGCCGATCGGTATCTATCTATCAGCCATCGCTCCATCAACAAATTAGTTGACGGACGATCGAATTCTTATCGACCGACGGTAGACAGCCCCTCACTAAACCTTTTTCCGACATTCATTGTTGCCGTACTCGTACCGATAGATACATTCGTAGTCGTGCTTGCTGCGCTGATCTGAGCCATGTTACTTGCAGCTTCATTCATCGCCTCAATTGCTGTTGTTGTTGCTGAACTGGCAGCGTAACTGTTACCAACACCACCAACGATCTTTTGAGCGTCTTCGTCAGAAATGTCTATCAAAAAGCTAGTATCCATAAATTAACTCTGATGTGATAAGTTGAATGAAACATTTTGTCTCAGAATAATACATTAACTTAGCTCACTAGTTACAAGCAATCGGTAGGATAAATGTTTAGAGTTATCGATATAAATATACTAGCAAATCGCTAAAGCCGATGATTGAGATAAGCGCAGCGATGTTTAAGGATTCTCGATCGATGGCGGACAGATAAATGCCCCTGGAGGAAGAGTCGAACTCGGTGGTTTGTCAGCACCAGGGCAGATCGGATTTAGTAATTTCGGTACTAATCCCCGTCTGAGTTTTCCCGCGAATGTCGCTCGATCGAATGTATCGCTAACCAACCAATCTACTGTCAATGTCGCTGGTGCGGGAAATGGCGATATTGCTATTAATGCAGGAAATATCGATCTCTTGGGCGATAGCTTGCTCCGAGGTGGGATCGAGCTGGGCATGGGGATACCTGGAACTGTGGCTGGAGATATTCAGCTCGACGCTACAGGTACAGTTAGCATGGACTTCAATGGTGCCATTGCGAATAACGTGCGGGCTAATTCCCAAGGACAGGGAGGCAATATTACTGTCAATGCAGCAACACTCTCGCTCCGAGATGGTGCCTCGATTCAAGCCTTAACGCGGGGGCGGGGTAATACTGGCGATATTCGCATCAAGGCGGCTGACAGGATCGATATTACTGGCAAAAACAGTAGCATTTTTACCTTGGTTGGGACAGATGCCGTCGGCAATGGTGGCAAGATTACTATCGATACTGGTTCGCTGTCGTTAGCTGATGGCGCGCTCCTCGCCGCCTTCACGAGCGGACCAGGGAATGCGGGGAATATCGCTATCACTGCCAAAAATGATGTTTCCCTAACGGCTGCCGATATCGCCAGTACGATGGAAGGGATCGGCAATGGTGGCAATATCGAGATCGACACGAATACGTTTAACTTACGGGATTGCGCGACGCTGGCTGCTGCCACTTTCGGACGGGGCAATGCGGGGAATGTGACGCTCAGAGCTAAAGATGCCGTTGCCCTAGCCGGTAAAAACACGACCATCTCTACCAATCTCGAAGCTGGGAGTGTAGGTACAGGCGGTAAAATCGCGATCGGTGCCAAGTCGATATCATTAGCCGATGGGGCGCAACTAATTGCGGCTAATATCAGTGCTACTGGTAATGCTGGCAGTGTGAAGGTTAAAGCCACAGATGCCGTATCTTTGACGGGTAGCAATACGATCGTTTTTAGCACGGTAGAAGCGGGAGGTATGGGTAACGGCGGGAATATCTCGATCAATGCTGGTGCTGTGAGTTTGGCCGATGGTGCGCAATTGAGAGCCTTAACGCGGGGCACTGGCGATGCTGGTAATGTCAGGATAACTGCAAAACAAGCAGTCGAACTGGCGGGACAACGGACGGCAATTTTCGACAGCGTAGAGGCTGGGGGAAAGGGTAAGGGTGGTAATATCTCGATCGATGCGGGTAGCATCTTGTTAACGAATGGTTCGTTTTTGACATCTTCCAATAATGGCACGGGTGATGCTGGTAATATCGACATCAAAGCCACTAGTGCTATCGATATCGTCGGGATCCAGAGCAATGACTTAATCGGTGGCATTTCCAGTGTCGTGAGTAAGCAGACGACCGGGAATAGTGGCAATATCTCGATCGATGCGCGTTCTTTTTTACTCCAAAACAGTGCTTCGCTATTAGCGGGTAATTTAGGGCAAGGAAATGCGGGTGCGATTAAGATTACTACCGCTGATTCAGTGCAGTTATCGGGCACGGGCGGCTTATTTGTCACTACTGCCAGCAATTTGGGTACGGGTGGCGATATCGATATTTCTTCACGCCAGATCGCGTTGGATAACAGTAGTAAAATTAATGCCGATTCGGTGTCGGGGAATGGTGGCAATATCCGTATCGGCAGTTCTGCCACCGATTTACTGCTACTCCGACGCGGTGCCAGCATTGCCACAAATGCCAGTGGTACTCCCCAACAAGGCGGCAATGGGGGCAATATCGGTATCATTGCCACTTTCATCGTCGCTGTGCCCACAGAAAATAGTGACATTCCTGCCAATGCCATCAAAGGTAGCGGTGGCAACATAAACATCAAGTCCCAAGGCTTATTTGGAATTGATTTCCGCCCCCAGACGACCCGCAGTAGCGACATTACCGCCAGTTCCGAATTTGGACAAATCGGCAAGGTGGGGATCGAGACTCCAGGCATCGATCCTGGCAAAGACATTAGCGAACTTCCTAGCGTACCCACCGATGCCAGCAAGCAAATCTCCCAAACCTGTAACCTAGCTCAACGAGAATATAAATTAGCCATTACAGGGCGCGGCGGACAGCAGCCAACGGCTGACGATCTGCCACCAAGTGATGTAGTTTGGCTCCACTCTCGCAACTCCAGAGCACCCTTAGCTAATCCCAATATATCTACTCGATCGATCCAAACATCACCACAACCCGCAGTCGGCTGGGTGCTCCACAATGGCAAGGTAACTCTAATTGCAGCTAACTCAGCAGGGGACACCACCAGCACGCAGGTAGTTTGTCCGCGCAAATAATTAGAGATTACCGCTATGAATCGGATTGCAACTTACTTAATAATTGGCTTATCGATCGAGATCGATCTGTCTCTAGTAACACCAATGCTGGCGATTGCCGATCGAAACTCTACTACCTCGATCGATAATTCCATCCTCGATACTGCCAGCAGCCTCACCCAAACAGGAGCAGAAAATTTAGCCGCAGGTCGATCGAATTTAGCCTTAACAAACTGGCATCAAGCCCACAAACTTTATACGCAAATTAAAGATCGGGAAGGGATAATCGGTACAGAAATCAATCAAGCTCAAGCCTTACAATCACTGGGATTTTATCGTCAGGCTCTAGTCCTCTTGAGATCGATCGAATCCAAATTACAAATGGAACCTAGTTCGCCTTTGAAGGTACGCGGATTATTAAGCTTGGGTAACACACTTAAATCGCTACGCGTGCTAACTGCTAAAAATAATCGCATCGATCGAGG
>NZ_JANNDR010000211.1:0-4187 GCF_031378165.1 Chamaesiphon sp. OTE_75_metabat_556 | reverse complement strand
CCTACCAGACACCACAACCATAAGGCCAAAAATAAAATCTTGGTAAATTCAAATACCAGTGACGATTGTGGCCGAGTGGTAACTGGCGGCAAACAAGTAGCAAGTGCGGAAACTAATTCTTCCCGATCCCGAACGATCGCGAGATTCGATCCGCCAAATCCTTTGCCAGTCGGTAATACTTGGCGAACTGGTGGATTGATAATGAATGAAGATCTAAAATAACGGGGTTGAAGCATAGGTGGCTAAAAGCGATCGACAACAAATCGGGGTGAGATATCTAAAAATTAGATGATGAGGTCGCCTCAGCAATACATTCTGTGCCGACCTTTGACATTGCAGCGATGATAAAACTAATCGTGGGATCGAAATCCCGCACGATCGACAGGCGACTCAACGACTACATCTACTGCTGTAAGTTAATTATCGCCAAAACTGCACCCTGATGACAAGTCAAGATTAGGATTCTAATTCATTTTTAGTCTAATCGAAACTGGTACAAATATTAATCCGAAAATCCCCCGATCTGTAAATATATCTTCCAAAATTGTGTCGGTATTTACACTTACTCAAGTCCGATCCCCTCCCAAATCGACTGCTAGATCGGTACTTGAGTATTTGTACTGACAACGACTCAAGCTTCGATCCCACTAAGTAATTTATCGATCGACCCAGATCCAGCTAAACCGCACTTTTGCACAGATTAATTGGATCTGCAATCGGCGCAAGCCCACACTTTTCTCTACCCCGAACTCAATGAATCGCAGCTTCTGGATTATTGCTATTATTAATTTCATCAATGCCCTGAGTTTTACGGTGCTGATCCCAACCATTTATCAATATGGCCGTGAGTTTAATCTCAGTGACTTTGAAATTAGCTTCCTGTTTGCCATCTTTTCGATCGCCCAATTCTTCGCGACCCCCATTATTGGCAAGTTATCTGATCGCTTTGGCCGTAGACCATTATTGATTATTAGTTTATTCGGCACGGTAATTGGCAATCTTCTAGCTGGCACCGCGCCCAATGCCACGGTATTATTCTTGGCGAGATTTCTCGATGGCGTTACTGGTGGCAATGTCTCCGTCGCTCAAGCTGTTATCTCGGATGTCACGACACCAGCCAATCGTGCCAAAGGGTTCGGGATCTTTGGTGCATCCTTGGGATTGGGATTTATTATGGGGCCAGTTGTGAGTTTAGTCGCTCAACAACGTTCGCTCGGTACGTCATTTTTAGTCTCCGCTGCATTTGCGGCGATCGCGCTAGTTTTGACAATATTTTTCCTCCCAGAAACTTTGCCAGCCAGGACAACTACCGAAACTAATATCTTCGATTTGGGATTGAAAGATTTAGTGAAAGGACTGACTTTTCCACGCTTAGGAATTTTATTTATTATCAATCTCTGTGTCGGCACCACCTTCACTTTATTTACGTTTGCCTTTCAGCCCTATTATCTAAAAGTTTTACACCAAGACAATAACTCTCTAACGCTATTGTTTCTAGCGATTGGAGTCGTGAGCGTAATCGTCCAAATTAAAGGCGTAAAAATCTTGACCAAATATATGAATTTAGTCAAGATTTTATGTTTGGGTTTGTTTTTCAGAAGCTTGTCTTTTATCTTGATGCCGGTAATCCCCGACATCCATTTCTTCCTGATTATCGCCATGCTGTTCTCATTATCCAATTCTCTAGTTCAGCCAATGATTAGCACTCTGATCTCGCTGAATACCAGCCCAGAAGAACAAGGCAAAATGTCAGGATTGAATGCTTCGTATTTAAGTGCGGCCAATGGCATCGGGCCGATTATTGCCGGACTGATGGTAGATCGGCGTCATCCAGAGACTTATGGCTACCCACTGTATATCGCGGGCATTTTTACATTTATTGTCTTGTTTTTTGCGATTCAGAACCGTCACAAATACACACCAAGGATTGTACCAACTACGATCTGATTCCCATCTATTCCTGAGTCGAAGTTTGCAACTGTAAATATACTAGCCCAGCAGTAAAAGCTAATAACACCATCGCCGCAGCAGCGGCATAACCAAAATCAAATTGAGCGAAGGCTCGATCGTATATATAATAAACTAGTAAATTGGTAGAATTGAGCGGGCCACCACCGGTAATGACATAAACTTGCTCGAAACTTTTGAGTGTGAAAATGGTCGTCGTAATCGCCGCAAAAATCAGGGTCGATCGCATTCCCGGCCAGGTAATATACCGAAACTGTTGCCATTTATTGGCACCATCGAGTTCGGCCGCTTCATACCGATTGCGGGGAATTGCTTGCAATCCGGCCAAAAATACCACTAAATTAAAACCAATTTGTTTCCACACGCTCAAGAGAATAATTACCGGCATCGCCCAAAACGAATCGCTCAACCAGGCAATTTTCTCGATCCCCACATTGCCAAGCAACTGATTAATCGCGCCATCGACTTGAAATAACCACCGAAAACCCAGTCCTGCCGCCACTAATGAGACGATCGACGGGATAAAGTAAATCGTCCGAAATATACCAGTAAATGCTAAATTGCCAACGAGTAATACCGCCAAACCCAACGGAATCGCAATACTCGGTAGCACCGTACCGATCGTAAAATAAAGCGTATTCCCAATTACCTGCCAAAAGTCGGGAGTGAGCAATAGTCGTAAGTAATTCTTGACTCCAACCCAATGTACGCCCGCTCTAGTAAAACTTCCCCCCGTAAAACTGAGATAGCCGAGATAAATAATCGGGAACGCCAAGAAAACGCCCAAAATCAATAAGGCTGGGAATAAAAATATGCCAGCGGCAACATCCTCTCGCTCGATCGCAGCCGCCAAACGATCTGAAAAATGTTGTGTAGATCCTGGTTTGCTGAGTTTCACGATCGGTATTAATTGGCGCAGTTGAATTGGTGCAGATGACATTGTAGCGACGAAACGAATCGATGCTCCCAACTGCTAGCGATTTTGAGATCGCCTGATCGAGACTAAAGATCGAGCAATTGGATCGATCGAGTTATGGTTAATATTAACGTAATCGCTGAGAGTAGCTGACTTGTGGACGGATTTATTAATCTCAAGAAATTACCAACCTGGACATCTCACGATTGTGTGGCCAAAGTGCGCCGGATTTTGCAGACCAAAAAAGTCGGGCATGGCGGGACACTCGATCCAGCCGCAGTGGGCGTTTTGCCGATCGCGATCGGTAAAGCCACTAGACTATTAGAATATTTACCCGCAGGTAAAGCCTATCGTGCCATCATCCGATTGGGTATCCAAACCACCACCGACGATCTCGAAGGCGAGACGATCTACTCCCAACCAGTACCGGAACTGAAGATCGATCGAATTGAGTCCGTACTGGCCGAATTCATCGGCGAGATCGTCCAAACGCCACCCATGTATAGTGCGATTCAAGTCAACGGCCAGCGACTGTACAAGCTGGCGCGCGCTGGCGAAGTCATTGAAGTCCCAACGCGCCAAGTCACCATCGATAGCATCGAGATCCTCAATTGGACGCCTGGGGACTTTCCCGAAGTCGAAGTCCAGATTGCTTGTGGTGGCGGTACCTATATTCGATCGATCGCCCGCGATTTGGGCGAGAAACTCGGTACCAAGGGCGTGTTGGCATTTTTAGAACGTAATGGGAGTTGTGGCCTGAAATTAGCAGATAGCATCACTTTAGAAGAGCTAGCACAGCAGCAAGAAGCAGGCAACTTCGTGCCCATTTCACCAGCACGCGGATTGGCACACTTACCCACAGCCACACTCATCGATGCCGATCTCGTCAAGTCCTGGAGCCAGGGCAAACGATTGCCAGTTAACGAATTAATATTAACTCCGCCAACACTAAGCGGTAATGTCAAAGTGATGAGTGCAGATCTATGCTTAGGAATTGGCCAAATCCAATCGATCGAAGGCGAAAGCTTCATCATTCCTCAAAAAGTCCTAATTTAGCGTCAGTTCGGTCTAAGGATTTTCGTTGGCGATAGCCTCTCATTGGAGAATCGAGAAAACCCACAGATCGATTCCCATTGCGGAGCTAATGCGTTCGCGTAGCGTCTCGAAGAGAAGCGCGCCAAGCTGCCCACAGACTAACCCTTGTGCAGGGGAGTTTGAGGGGCGGCACCCCGCTCCTCAACGGGGGGACTGGGGGTCGGAGCGATGCGCGCTCGTTGGGTTCCCCAACGGTTTAGCGCATCAA
>NZ_JANNDR010000045.1:0-1624 GCF_031378165.1 Chamaesiphon sp. OTE_75_metabat_556 | reverse complement strand
GTTCCGGGTTTGGCAGTCGCCGACGCTAAACTAGGGAATAGGGAATAGGGAATAGGGAATAGGGAATAGGGATTGGGCTTTAGGTGTTAGGCTTGAGGTAGTAGATTTTTACATGTAGACTTAAGGCTAGGTATTAGGTATTAGGTTTTCACATGTAGATTTACCCTATTCCCTATTCTCTGTCTTGATTCGCTAAACCGTCGGGGAACCCGACGAGCGCGAATCGCTATTCCCTACCCCCTAAATTATGGCAGTCAAGAAAGGAGATTCCGTGCGCGCGATCGCAAATATGCTGGCAAACAGTCTCGAAGCTAAAGCTAGTGACGCCAGATTTCCCAAATATTTATTTGAAACCAAAGGTGAGGTGTTAGATCTCCGAGGGGACTACGCGCTAGTTAAATTCGGACAAGTGCCAACACCAAACATTTGGCTCCGACTCGACCAGCTAGAAGGATTTTAAGCTAGCTGCGGCGATCGATGTCTGCCGGGACACAGATGAATGCTCTGAGAATGATGGCAATAATGGCACCATTCCACTCTCGACAAAAACTAGTAGATATTTCTACTAGTTTTTGTCGCGTAAGAGTTCTTTAATTTGTCTGAGGGCGGCTGGCAAAATATTGAAAACAGCCCAACCAGCCGCAGCAGCTAGAGGAGCAAGCACGATTAACAGCCGAAAGTCGAAGTCCATAGTTGTTTTCCTAAATTAAAAGCAGAAGCTCAGTCGATCGCTAAATAGCACATACTTACTTTAGCAGAATTAGGAACTGGTATTGGATTCATCCCTAAATTGACAAGAGGTAAGTATCGTTATCTGCAGTATAAATCTTAGTGGGAAAATGAGTTGTCTGGCGATCGATGAGACTCCGCCAGTGACGTGGCGGTCGCTTTCTGCCCACAGCGATTTTAATCGTTACTCTGCTGAGCGAGCACGATCGATTTTAATCGTGCCGCGACCGCGTAATAAGCCAGTATTCGCACCCGGACAGATATGGCTCAGCGGTTGTATCGCGGGAAAATGTTGCCAAATAGCGGCAACGCTGCGAAGCTGGCGCGGCCAATGAAAAGTCTTGGGAGTACGGATGGGTACGGCAGCACCTAAATGGTCTGGTAATAAATGCCGACCTGTAAACAAGACGCCACCAGCCTCAGCATAATATACGCAAAAAGATCCGGGTGAATGTCCGGGAGTCCAAATTGCGTGTATGCTATCGTTAATACTAATTTTAGACTCAAAAGTCGTAACTTTTAGTCCTGGAAGTAGGTAGGCTTCTTGTTCTTGTACGACAACTTCACAGTTAAATTCAGAGACGATCGCTGGAGTTTGACCGATGCCCCCCCGATGGGTAATTGCTAACGAACGAATGCCACCGCGATCGCGGATAAACTGACGATTGACATCATTCCAAGCGGGACTATCGACTAAGATATTGCCATTGGGAGTAAAAATCGCATAAGCAGTCCCGCCGAGTGTCTCGCGGTTGGGGGGAAAAGCAAAGATCCCTGGCAAAATCTCTGTTGGCAACTTTGCGGCGGAAGTTTTAATTGACAGTGGCGGCTGTGACAAGTTGGATGGCGACATAAGAGCGCGGAGTCTACGAGAGTTTAAATGTAGGCAATTGCT
>NZ_JANNDR010000021.1:0-4683 GCF_031378165.1 Chamaesiphon sp. OTE_75_metabat_556 | reverse complement strand
TTGCCCAAGCTCTCAAGAAAGCCAAAAAAGCCAGCATCCCCAAAGCCAAGATCGGCGAAGCAACTACAGATCGTGTCGAGCAAGCCGTCGGGCGGATCGTCGGTGCCATGACGATCGTTACCACCCAACAGGGCGAGCTATCCGGTGCGATGTTAGCCTCCTGGGTATCCCAAGCCACCTTCAATCCCCCTGGCTTAACGGTAGCCGTCGCCAAAGAACGCGCGATCGAATCCCTGATGCACAAAGACGGTAAATTCGTTCTGAATATCCTCGAACAGGGCAAGCACATTCCCCTGATGAAGCAATTCCTCAAACCCTTTACCCCAGGGGAAGATCGCTTCGTCGGCGTCAATATCGACACCGCCACCAACGGCTGCCAAATTCTCACCGACAGCCTCGCCTACCTCGAATGCAACGTCCACAGCCGGATGGAATGCGGCGATCATTGGCTGATCTATGCCACGATCGATACTGGCAAAGTCTTCAATCCCACCGGAGTCACTGCCATCCATCATCGGAAGTCTGGGACGCATTATTAAGCAGATCGGGGGATCGTTCCAGCCCAAATTCAAATCGATCGTCAATTTCAGCAACTATGTAATAATACCGAACGGAGATGTTCGAGCGGTGACAATATTGGTGTTGGTATCGCCGCTCGATCGAGTATTCGACTTGGAGTTTTAATTCCTAAGCCGCTACAGAGTCATCGCCAAAATCATCTCTAAAGGATACTCGTACCTGGGCGGTAGGGACGATCGCCCAACCAGTTTGGAGCAGCCTTTGACTGGTTGCCCAGCCTTTCGATCCGCCAGGAATCGGATAATCTGGAACGCACAAATAGGGAAAAGCGGTATGGGGTTTCCAGGGCTGAAAAGGATCTAGCCTCAGGTGGAGCGTGAGTTTGCCCTTAGATGCAAATGAGGGAATCCAACATAGTTGTCCGGTCATTTTCGTATCCTCCTAAAATCGGGGTGGTGAACTTTTAAAGCATTGTGTGGGTCGAGCTAAGTAAATAATCTTGTCACGATCTTCTCAAATATAAGATTTGTAAACAGTAGCAATAACTACTGAGCGAAGTATGTATTAGATTTTTCTGAGTCAAATCTAAAATTGAGATCGACCTTACTGACGATCGAGGATAAAATCTACTGCCTCAGCTAAGTTAGCCACAATTTTATCTGGCTGATATTGTGCCAATCGATTTCGATCTCGAATTCCAGATAGTACGCCAATTACTTTAATTTGATGAGTTTGTGCCGCGATAAGATCGGCTTCAGTATCACCAACCATCCAAGTATTTTCATCTACCACTAACTCGGCAATCGCACGATCCATCAATTGGGTTTTAGCTTCAATATCACCATTTTTTTGATAATCATCCGGCAGGCAATAACGATGATGAGGTTTAAAAAATTGGCCGAGATTGTACCGCTCGAATGCCGGTATTAATTCACAGTTACGCCGCAATGTCATTACTAATAATTCACTACCAGATGCTTGGATTCTTGCTAGAGCCGTGATCGAGCCTGGCACAACGCGATCGAGTCCTAGGTATTGGATTTGATGGGCATGGCGATCGCGCATTTGTTTGAATTCTTCAGATTGAGTGGCTGTCAATCCCGACTCAATGCCCAGTTGTTGCTCGGGCACTTGTGCCTGTTTATATGCCCAGAATTTAGCTTTGGGTAAGATTTCGATCGGTTGATTCGGTTGCTTGACTTTATCCAAACAAAGCTGATAAACATGATAGTAGCGATCGGATAAATCCATAATCGGCCCATCAAAGTCGGTGATAATTCGCATGGGGTGAAAGCTTTAATATTAGTCCGTAACTTTAATCGTTGGCACCCGTTCGACTAACTCGGATCGATCGCCAACTATAAAATAAATAACCAATTTCCATGGTAACGCCCAGCATCATGCCGAGTGCTGCCGCGATCGCGCCATTTTGTCCCAACTGCGTACCAACATACGCTGCACCTAGCATCACCACCGCACCGACTCCAGCCGCCTGATTTACACCCCAGGTGCGGCCTTCGCTAACTAGAAAGCCTTGCAGCGCATTTTGCAGCGATACCAGGAGTGGCATCACCGCACAGAGCAGCAATACCGGACGCACGCGCGCGATCAGTTCGGGATCGTTACCCACAAACCACCCGATGGCGTCTTGACTCAGCGGTGTGCCACTGACTGATAATAGAATTAACGAGCACACCAAGCCGACGGTAATTGCAAAGATAATTAAGACTCGATCGGGTAATAACTGGCGATTGCGAATGATCATCTGCTGCACCATCCGCGTCGAATTTGCCACCACTATCACCAATCCCCATGCCGCCGGCCAAGCAGCTAGCGCGATACTCCCATCATTCGCCCGCGCGACAATCCCAACTAGAGCTGCCCGCGCGCCCCAGCCCAGGATCATCGTGCCGCCGAGTGGCGCGTAAAATTTCCAGACACCAGCTAAATCTTTGGGTAGTTCTGGGGTGGATACTAGTTCTGGAAGTTTCGTTGCCCCCAATCGTCGTGCCAAAAAGGTGACGACTACAGCTTCAGCAATTACGCCCCAAACTAAACTCATCCCCGCGACTACCGCACCATTAGCTCTGAGCGCAAAGCCACCAGCCAGAATACCGCCGACTACCAAGAGGCGGATGATGCCCGCCATCGCGACAGCATTACTCTCTCCACTATGAATTAATAAACCCTGAAAATATCGCCGCCAACCGATCGCCAATGGCCATAAAATGACGATCGTGAGTGTCGATCGAATCGTACCGCTCAAACTCGGTGCCACACCCAACCACCCTTCACCGACGATCGCAAATATCGCAGGGATAGTTGTCAGCGCGAGTAATAAACTCATGCCGCCGCTAGTAATTAATGTAAATTGCCATAATGCTCGCCGTGATGCTTGCGTCGGTGCGAGGGCATTACTGGCATGGAGCAACATGATAATCGGACTTTCACAAAAAATGGCGATCGCTTTAGCGACGCCAACAGCGGCGATATTATTCCTGGCATCTGGTAAATGGGCGAGGGTGGTAGTAGTTAACGGATCGCCCAAAGCCATCGAGACATCGGACAAGGATAGCGGAATAAATTGTTGCCATAGTTGAATTAATTGACGCTTGCGAGACATTAAATTAGGGATGAATGGGAATTTGAATTTCCAAAATTGCCGACGATCGAAATTGTGACTTCTAAAGTCGGCCTTAACAGATTTTAGAAGTCACAGTAGAAGCAGTGACTTCAAATATTTTGAGTGTAACAACTCAATTTAATTACAATTAAATCAAAAGCCACAAAATTATCGAGACTAGAATTCAATTGGGACGAGCGAGCTAATTTCTGATTCTAATTGCGATCGATCGAATAGATCTATTTGATTAGCTTTGAGCCAATCTCGATCGTAAACTGTTTCTAGATAACGATCTCCACGATCGGGATTTAACATGAGAATTGATAAGTTTCGATCGGGATGAGACCGAGCATATGCCAATCCCCCTGCCAAAATTGCCCCAGTCGAAGCACCCAGTAACAGGCCTTCTAGTTTAGCGATTTGATGACAAAAAGAAAAGGACATTTGATCGCTGACAGTATAGGCAATATCGAGCAAACTGCGATCGAAATTAGGCGGGACGAATGATAAACCTAATCCAGTCATTTTATAAGCAAATCGCGGTGTACCAAAAATAGCCGATCCGGCCACGTCAACACCGATAATTTTAGTAAACGGATAGTGTTGCTTAAAATAACGTCCGATGCCAGCTAATTGCCCCGCCGTACTCACGCCAATGACGATCGCATCTGGCGCACCATTAAAGGCTAATTCGATTTCCCGTGCCGTATACAGCTCGTGGGCATCGGGATTGTACGGGTTGCGATGTTGACAAGGATACCAGGCTCCAGGAATACTCCGCGCTAATTCTTGCGCCTTGTGCATTCGGGCTACTTGCATCGAACCATTACCATCTGCCGCACTCAAAGGCACCTCGACTAATTCTGCTCCATGCGCGGCCAAAATCCGCCGCATGGTGGGGCTAGTTTTGGCATCGATGACGATTTTGACTCGATAACCCCGCACCGCCCCTACCATTGCCAAGGCTATCCCAAAATTGCCCGAACTAGATTCGACGATCGTGCCATTGGGTAATAGCGATCCTTCAGCTTCCGCCCGATTTACCAAGCAAATAGCATTTTTCTCTTTAATACTGCCGCCGGGATTACAAGATTCGAGTTTGAAATAGAGATCGTGTTGTTGACACAATTTACTGACATGATTTAGTCTGACGATCGGTACAGTCCCAACCGCCTGCGTAAAATCTAGGGCGAGATTTGGTGTTGAAATTGGATGAGAATCGATGCGATTTATCATGATTGCCAGTACTCAAGCTGCCGACATTCCCCAGTCTGGCATTGCCAGATGAAAATCAGATGAACTCGCTCGTTTTCAGATTCTGTCTGACAAATATCTTTAGTAGGGGCAATTCATGAATTGCCCCGGAATTAGTGGATAGCTCTCCGTATTTCCAAACATCCTCTAAGCTCGACTTTATCCATTTTCGATCGCTTTGGATCTAACCGTCTAGCCATAACGGTTATAGCAGGTTGGACTTTTTGAATATCGCCTGTTTTATCGATCTGTGAAAAGTCGGTTCGACGAGAGCGAGTCTGGGAGCC
>NZ_JANNDR010000005.1:0-5188 GCF_031378165.1 Chamaesiphon sp. OTE_75_metabat_556 | reverse complement strand
TGTTGGTCTGTGTCTAATGCCGTAAAAGCGGTAGTCATTTCCGGATGGACATTTGAAATAGCAGTTGTCACAATAGTGTCCTAAATTCATCTTCTCTAGGATACTCACAATCTTATTTGTGTCATACCTACTTTCGGAAGAGATGACGATCGGTCAAAAGACAGATAGATTTTGTTGATATTTATGCTTTGATAATTAGACGATAACAAATAAGCATCGAAATCGAAAAAATATTATTTTGTGGGAGTCTATCCGCAGATCGTGAATGAATTTACTACTATCGATTTAGAGTTATTAGTTAATATTGACGGGATTGAAGAACCCACTGTTGCTGCATATTTTGCTCGGCTCAATCGTGGTGAATTTATGGCTACTGCTGAGTTATTTGCAGATCTAGGTCAGTTAGCTCCGCCGTTTGAAAAACCGATCGTGGGTAGAGGCGCGATCTCTACATATTTAGAAACAGAAGCACAAGGGATGATTTTTTGTCCCGAATCTGGAGCGTTGCTGCTCAGAGACAACGATCTGGCGCAATATCATATTCAAGGCAAAGTAAAAACTAGTTACTTCACCATTAATGTGAGCTGGCTGATACAGCTCAATCTAGACAAAGAAATTTTGCTGGTAGAAGTCAAGCTGTTAGCAGCATTAGAAGAACTATTGAAATTTAGTAAATAAATTAACCGATTTACTGCCAGTGATGATCAACTTTTGAAACTAAGTAAGTAGATTACAAGCGGCGATCGCGTTCCATATCGTACAGGATTTTTTCCCAATACCATTGCTCCGTTCGATCGGGATTGTTGCGACGGGCAGTGGCGAGTAAGCGTTCGACACGCTCCATATCATGTCCAGCCAGAACGATCGTCCGCCGCCGCGTATCGGGATCGACAGTGGCTTTGCGCTGCCACTCACCAAAAATTTCGTCGGCACGCGATTTAGTTGAAAATTTTTCTAGGGCACAATATAGCAATACCACGCCGATAATTACCACCAGAACTGTCAATCCGATACTCATATCTCGATCGCCAATAGACTACGATCGATATATTCACGCCTCAGCAGGACAAAACCGGACAAAAATTAAACAACAGGATTATTGACAAGATGTGTAAAATTTGGATGCTGCAAACCGCCGCGCCACATGATAACGCCGTCTTCGCCAGTGTCTTGATAGTACTTCTTGCGGCGACCGACAGTTTGAAACCCAAATCGTTCGTATAGATCGATCGCACCCTGATTAGAAGCGCGGACTTCTAATGTCGCTCGCGCCATCTCGATCGATCGAGCTTTGTCTAGCAAAGCACCGAGTAATAATTTTCCCAGTCCCTGGCGTTGGTACTGAGGATGGACGCCAAGCAAGGTAATATGCGCCTCATCTAAAATCGCCCAGAAGCAGCCGAAACCAATGATACCAGATGTCTCTGGCTCTAACGTTTTATCGATCGACACGCCCAGAAAATGACTATTTTCATTAGTCATCTCACGTCGATAACTATCGATCGACCACAATCCCCCAAAGCATAAGCGATCGAGGATGACGATCGAATCAATTTCATCTACAGATATTGGCTGAACTGTTGTTAGATCTAAACCCACTTAGTATTTCTGAATTAGTGACGGGGAGACGGGGAGACTAGTTGAGCCATTACCCCTAAAACCTAAGACCTAAAGCCTAGAGCCTAAAGCCTAAAATCTATCCCAACCCAAACGCCTGATGAACGGTTTTGAGTGCATCGATGCCTTGAGATCGAGCGACGACACAACTAACTTTGATATCAGATGTCGAAATCATCTGAATATTAATCCCCGCCGCTGCTAAAGCATTAAACATTTTGGCCGCAACACCAGGATTGCTAATCATCCCGGCACCGACGATGCTGACTTTGGAGATCGATTCATCGACAACCACACCACCACAGCCCAGTTTAGTGACGGCAGCTTCGAGGACGCGTTTGGCATCGGCGGCATCATTTTGGGCGATCGTGCAGGCAATATCGCGCGTAGCAACACCAGCGATGACACGAGTGCGTTGGGACTGAATAATGGCATCCATACTAATATTTTGCCTTGCTAAGATCCCAAATAACTCGGCAGCCATACCAGGTCGATCGGGTACTTGCAGTATAGCTAATCTCGCCCGATCGAGGTCGAGGGCGACGCCGCGTACCGATGGGGCTGGCACTCTGGGAGCATTATTCTCATTTGCCGAGGTAGAGATCTCAAACTGCTTGCATAGTGCCGATATCGCCCGATCGCAATCAGCACTCGCGATCGTACAACTGACTTTGATTTCGGACGTCGAAATCATTTGGATATTAACCCCAGCATCGGCGAGAGTTTTGAACATCTGGGCGGCGACTCCCGGTCTGCCGATCATCCCCGCACCAGCGATGCTAACTTGGGCAATATTGTCTGCTACCAGGATGCGATCGTGGCTGGGGACAAAGTTGTCATGAAGGACGGGTGAGATCGCTTCAGCGACCGCCTGGGCGCGACCGATCGCCTGTTTGTGAACGGTAAAGGCAATGTCATTGGTATTGCCTTCGTGAATCGATTGGACGATTAGATCGACATCGACTTGTTCGCGCGCTAATGCGCCAAATAATTGGCCAGCAATGCCCGCTCGATCTGGTACTTGTAAGATCGCAATCTTGGCGCGATCGGTTGTAAAACCGACAGCATCGACCGATCTGGCGATTTCCAAACCCGTCAGGGGTCGTGGTGGCGGTACTGGCGAGACTACCCAAGTCCCAGGATCGTCCGTCCAGCTCGATCGGACAACTAACGGTACGCCATAATTTTTGGCAATTTCCACCGCGCGGGGATGCAATACTTTCGCGCCCAGGCTGGCGAGTTCGAGCATTTCATCGGCAGTAATTTCGGTCAGGAGTTTGGCTTCTGGGACGATCCGAGGATCGGTAGTCAAAATCCCAGGTACATCGGTATAAATCTCACAGGCACTAGCTTTGAGCGCAGCCGCCAGCGCGACAGCGGAGGTATCCGAACCGCCTCTACCCAAAGTGGTAATATCGCGATCTCCAGTGGCACTCACGCCCTGAAACCCAGCTACCACAACGACTTTACCTTCTTGGAGATGCCGCTTGACCCGATCGGGGGCGATTTCCAAAATCCGCGCGCGGGTATGTTCAGCTTCAGTCTCGATCCCGACTTGCGCGCCAGTGAGGGAGATGGCGGGTTGTCCGAGTTCTTGGATGGCAATACTCAGTAAAGCGATCGTTACTTGTTCGCCCGTCGCTAGTAGCACATCCATTTCGCGACGAGATGGCTGACTGGATAATTCGTGCGCTAGCTTTACCAATCCATCAGTGGTTTTGCCCATCGCCGAAACGACGACGACTAAATCGTTACCAGCTTTGACCGTATCCACCACCCGCCGCGCGACTGCTTGAATCCGCTCTGCTGAACCAACCGATGTTCCCCCATATTTTTGGACGATTAATGCCATCTCTCTACTAATATTCCTTGTTTACATTTTGCTTGTGAATTTTTGGAGAGCAGGGAATCGATCTTCACTAATTCCCAACTCCCATCCGGTGGTACAGCAACTCCCAATCGAGTCTAATCTACTCGATCGACTGCCAATTCCGAAAGATGGTAATTTTCCTGCGGCTTAACGATCTTTGCCAACGCTGCGGACATCAAACCTTTAAACAAGGGATGAGGCAAACTCGGCGTAGATTGAAATTCGGGGTGAAATTGGGTAGCGATAAAGAAGGGATGGGATGGCAATTCGATAATTTCCACCAGGCGAGTATCTGGAGATGTGCCGCTAATTAGATAACCACTATTGAGGAACTGAGTGCGATAGGCATTATTAAACTCATAGCGATGGCGATGACGTTCGTAGATCGCCGTTTGTTGATAGAGCTGGTGCGCGAGACTGTGCTCTTCCAAGCGACAGGCATATAAACCCAACCGCATCGTGCCACCGAGATCGACGACATCTTTTTGTTCTGGTAATAAGTCAATGATCGGATTGGGCGTCTCCGGCTCAAATTCCGAACTATGAGCACCGTCGAGTTTAACCACATTCCGCGCCCATTCGATCGTCGCCGCTTGCATCCCCAAACACAATCCGAGGAAGGGGATCTGGTGTTCGCGGGCGTACTGAATGGCTGCTATTTTACCTTCTACACCGCGAATGCCAAACCCACCAGGAACGACAATGCCTTGGACGTCTGCCAGGTATTTAGCCGCACCATGGCATTCGAGATCTTCCGAATTTACCCAGACAACTTCTAGTTTTGCACCATTGGCGATCGCGCCATGCTTGAGGGCTTCAACTACCGAGAGATAGGCATCACCAAGTTGAGTATACTTACCAACCAGCGCGATTTTGACTTCCTGGGTAGACGTCTGCATTCGATCGACCAAGTTTTGCCACTGGGTGAGATCGGGTGTCCGCTGTTCGAGCTGGAGTAAATCGATAACTTGCGTTGCCAATCCTTCCCGTTCCATAATCAACGGCACTTCATAGATACTGCTAGCATCTGGTGCATTAATTACCGATTCGACTGGGACATCGCAAAATTCCGAGAGCTTTTCTTTAATGCCTTGCGGTAAAGGTTGAATACTCCGACACACCAAAATATCTGGCTGAATCCCGATCGATCTCAATTCCTTAACTGAATGTTGTGTCGGCTTAGTTTTCATCTCACCCGCCGTCGAAATCCACGGTACGAGCGCGACATGTAGATACACTACATTCCGTCTGCCTACTCCCTTCCGAAATTGCCGAATTGCTTCGAGAAATGGCAATGATTCGATATCGCCAACGGTGCCGCCGATTTCGGTAATCACCACATCGGGGTTAGTATCTTTCGCCACTCGATCGATCCGATCTTTGATCTCGTTGGTAATATGGGGAATGACTTGCACTGTGCCGCCATTATAGTCGCCCCGCCGCTCTTTATTAATGACTGCTTGATAAATCGAACCAGTGGTGACGCTATTGAGCCGTGACATCGATGTATCCGTAAATCGCTCGTAGTGTCCCAAGTCTAAGTCTGTCTCCGCACCATCTTTAGTAACGAACACTTCCCCATGCTGGTAAGGACTCATGGTGCCAGGATCGACATTGATATAAGGATCGAGTTTGAGGATCGAGACTGAATAGTTGCGCGATTTGAGCAATCGCCCCAAGCTGGCGGCAACAATGCCCTTG
>NZ_JANNDR010000593.1:0-1853 GCF_031378165.1 Chamaesiphon sp. OTE_75_metabat_556 | reverse complement strand
GAGGCAGAATCGGTACCTAGAATAAATACAGTCATTATTCTTCGGTTGTATCTGCTCTATCGGCGGCGATGTTGGCGACTACAGCAGCAAAATCGGCATCATCTTTAAAAATACCTGCAAACTTTAATATCGGATGCTCCTCGTCGATCGATCCCAGTCGCTGTTTTACCTCTTCTGTTGTCAGGGTTGGACTTTTACTCTGGCGAATCGCTAACAATTGCTCAATAACTGCTGGATTAACTTCTAGCCCAACATCTAGATCTATCTGCTGATCGCACTCTTCGTCGAGATATTCTTGCAGCCACTTTGCCAGATTGCGAATTTCGTCTTTTGGTAATTGCTTAATAGCTGACTGAACTACTAATCTAGTATTCATTACAGATACTCTAATCTAGTTGTTAGTTGTTATAATGTTACCAAATTCTATCGATCGAATAAGCATCAAAGGCTTTATCTATACTGGCAATCGATACTTTCTCGTCCATAGCTTGAGTAATAATTATTCTGTCAAAAGGATCGCGATGATGAGGCGGTAGTAAATCGAGAGTATAAATATGAGATAGCTCAATCTGTATAATTTTAATCTGATTTTCGCTAACTTGCATCGCGATAATATCTGGTAAAGGTCGAGGCAGATTTAACTTACCTAAAGAAACCTTAATCTGAATTTCCCAAATACTTGCCAAACTAACCCACAATTCGTTATCTACATCGAAAATAATATTTTGGACGCGATCGGAAATATTCGATATATCGTTCGCCCACCAAATTAATACTTGTGTATCCAGAATGACCTTCACTCATCTACTCCCAACCAAAAGGAATCAGAGAGTGGTTCGTTAAAATCATCACTCATGATAATTTTACCATGCTCTAAATTGGGTATGCGTTGGCGTGCTGTTGTTGAGATCGATATGGGCTGTTGACGTTTAATAGATTTAACAAACTCTAGCACTTCAGATAATAGGTCTTCTGATGTTGATTCTAGTTCGCTGACGATTAGCTCTTTAGTATTCACAATAGTTTGGCTAAATACTGCTACTTTCTAGTATAGATCGCTATTGTCCGTTTGACATCTAGCGATCGATCGAACAGATATTGGTGGGGGCGGGCGGGTTCGCTTGGGAGATGATTGTGAATCGCAAGAATTTCTAGCATAAACAAAGCCAGCTACGGGTTATGTAAAAAACGGATCGTGCGTGGATCTAGGATCTGTAGGGGCGGGTTTATGCTAGCTAATATCGATTTTACCAATCGATATCGATCGAACCCGCCCTCCCCACCAGAAGACCTCAAATCGGTTCTATAACGATCGAATCAAACCAGATCGACTGGAGCAAAGCGGAGGCTACGCCAACGAACCAACACCCATCGATCGACATACTCAAAGCCTAATCACCCTTATCTAAATCGATCAGTCCCGAACTATGATGAGAATGATTTCTGGATGGACGTATAATTATTTCTAGGGATAAATTATAGTCTATCTCTTAATCTGACAAATCAAAGTTCCGGACATAAGATTTAATGTTGAAATCTATCCATAAATTTCACTACGATGTCCAATTTTTAAAATAGCGATCGTTTCATCAACTTCACTGAATTCATAAATAACTCGGTAGTCTCCCACTCGGAGCTTATACGCGCCTACTAAATTTGCCGTGAGAGCAAGTGGCGTGATGTCCTCAAAGTTTTCTGCCAACCAGACAATCTTCTTGATGATGCGAGATTGGACTTGGCGATCTAGTTTTTCCAGATTCTCAAGAGATTCTGACTTGTATTGGATGGTATAGCTCATCTCACATTAAGCCCAGTCGCTGTTTTACCTCATCGGTTGTCAGAGTTGGACTCTT
>NZ_JANNDR010000583.1:0-5443 GCF_031378165.1 Chamaesiphon sp. OTE_75_metabat_556 | reverse complement strand
GATCGATTTCGGCAATTTTAGCGGTTGCTAGTTGGCGGAGCGCAGTATTGTGGTGGCGATCGCAAATCGCGATCGTAGTTTGGAGATCGGCTTTGGCTTGTTCCCGTTGACTTTTGGCCAACCGTGCCAGCGCGCGGAAATAATAGGCGTGTTCGTCGTTAGGATAGAGACTGCCAGCACCAGGGGTTTCCAGTGACAGTGCCGCACTATAATCGCGATTGGTGCCAAATTCATCGCCTAAGCCTGCTAGAGCGACACTGCGGGCGTAATAAGTGGCAATTTCCGATCGCAGATCGAGGGATTTGGAGAGACTGGCGAGGGCTGGGGTGTAGAGATCGATCGTCAATTGGGTGACGCCAAGGTTGTAGTAGGCAGCAGCACTAGGTGCGAGCTGAGTGCAGCGAGTAAAGTCGGCGATCGCTCCAGTATTATCGCCTGAGTAGGAACGAGCTACAGCACGGGTATGGTGAGCAAATTGGAGATCGGGATGGAGTTCAATGGCACGATCGCAATCGGCAATCGCATCAGTTAGTCGATCGATCTGAATGTAGCTGATGGCTCTAGCAGCATAGGCGGCGGCCAAGTGGGGATTGAGTTCGACCGCGAGATTGTAATCGGCGATCGCGCCCAGATGGTCGTGGTTGCGGTGCAGGATCGTGCCGCGACCGTAGAACAGATTGGCGTCTGTGGGTGCGGATTGAATGGCTAGGTTGTAATCTGCTAATGTGCGGGGCGCACGAGCTTTACAGGCTGTTTTCGATGACCTTTGGTCTGCCTTCTCTTCGAGACGCTCCGCGAACGGCAATCGAGCTGCGGCGTACCAATCGGCAAACAGAAAGTCTTCGACTTCATCGCAAACAGTGTTGAGATCGTCGGTAATGGATTGACAGATGTCGTGAAATAAGTGCATCGCGATTTTTAAGAAATAGAGCAGTTAGCTAATTGTTTGAACCGATACACCCAATCCTATTCTGGCACAGCGATCGAAGATTTGTCTCGCTCTATTTGGCGGAGGTGCGGCGATCTCGATCGATCGAGTTAAAATGAGCGCACAGCGATTTGATGTGGACGTTTGCCCCACGATCGATTAGTCAAATACCAGCTAGTGCCTTGACAATTGTATCTGGGTGTAGAATCGCCCAAATATAACTATCGATAGATAGATAGATATATCGGGGGAATTAATTAGGCTATAGATGTATATCTTGCCAAAATTTGAATAGGAGCGAAATTGAGATCGATGAGTACGACTACCGTAAATACGATTCATCCTGGCGACCTCCGCGGTCACACCCAGATTGATTGGTTAGATAGCTACCACACATTTTCATTTAGCAATTTTCACGATCCAGCGCGGATGGGGTTTCGATCGTTGCGAGTAATTAATGATGACAGGATTGCTCCTGGTGCGGGCTTTGGTACGCATGGGCATCGGGATATGGAAATTCTCACCTATGTATTAGAGGGAGAATTGGCGCACAAAGATAGTCTCGGTACCGGATCGGTGATTCGATCGGGTGATGTCCAGATTATGAGCGCGGGCACAGGCATTCAACACAGTGAGTTTAATAATTCAGACACCGCGCCAGTCCACTTGTTGCAGATCTGGATGCTACCCGACCGCCAAAATATTACCCCCCGTTACGACCAGCGCAATTTTTCTGGAGCTGATAAGCAGGGTAAGCTGCGGCTGGTGGCTTCTAAAGACGGTCGATCGGATTCGGTAGTCATTCATCAAGATATCGATCTGTATGCGGCGGTGCTCTCAGCCGGAGATCTGGTGAGATTTGTAATGCAGCCCGATCGATTTGTGTGGTTGCAAGTTGCTAGCGGCAGCGCGATGCTCAATGGGGAATCCCTGAGCGCAGGTGATGGCGTCCAAATAAATAATCCCGAACAGCTAGAAATAACAACCACAGGCACTGCGGAAGTCTTGTTATTCGATCTGGCCTAAACCACAAAAACCCAAGATCCGATCCTTCCGATTACAAGTCAATCCTATCCGGCCAAACTTATGCCTTTTCATGTAAACGTTGGCCCGCCAGTGTTGACGATCAATCAAGGGAATACCTTCATGGTGACGCAAGATGACGGGCAAATCGCCGACGGCGAGCTGGGGGTGTTTGCCGAAGACACGCGGTTTGTCAGTTTTTATGGCATTTTTGCCAACGGTCAACAGTGGACGCGGTTGAATGGAAGTACGACAAGTTATGCCGTTGCTCGCGTCTATCTGACCAATCCGCAGATCGAAACAGAGGATCGGACGATCGCACCAGGCAGTCTCGAACTAGTGTTGAGCCGTGTGGCAGGGGATGGGATTCATGAAGACATCGATATTACCAACTACGGTACGCTCCCAGTTCAGTTCAATCTGGAAATTGCCCTGCGATCGGATTTTGCCGATATTTTTGAGGTCAAGTCACACAAATACGTCCGACGCGGGCATATCGAAACCGATTGGAGCCAAGTCGATCGAGAATTAAATACGACCTACAACAATCGGGATTTTCATCGCCGGTTTCTCTACCGCGTTCGCAATGCCTCGTCCACACCGCGATTTGCCAATGGCCGGATTACCTTTGCGGTCGAATTAGCACCACGCCAATCTTGGCATACCTGTGGCTACTATATTTTAAGCGCGGACGGCACTTACCCGAAACCAGACAAAGAGTGGCCAGAGGACAGTCAGTTTCCCACCCACTGTTATCAAATGGCACCTGAGGTAGCGAAGTTGCATCAACAGTGGTTTGATACAGCCACCCAAATTACCACCGCCCAGGAAGAGATTTATCGACTCTATCAGCAATCCGTCGAAGATATGGGTGCCTTGCGGCTCTACGATCGCGATTTACCGCTCCATACTTGGCTGCCAGCGGCGGGAGTACCGTGGTTTGTGGCGATTTTTGGTCGGGATAGTCTGATTGCCAGTCTCCAATGTATGTTAGTGCGCCCCAATTTTGCCCTCGGCACCCTCAAAACCCTCGCCCGATATCAAGCTACCCAAATTGACGATTGGCGCGATGCCCAACCAGGTAAGATCCTGCACGAACTGCGGGCTGGCGAGTTGGCGCATTTTAACCGCGTTCCTCATACGCCTTACTACGGTGCCGCTGATACTACCCCGCTGTATCTCATCCTCCTCCACGAAACTTGGAAATGGACTGGCGAGATCGGGTTGCTCCACGAATATCGCGAGGTAGCAATTCGCTGCCTGGAATGGATCGATCGCTACGGCGACCTCGATGGCGATGGCTTACAAGAATTTAAAACCCGCTCCACTCAAGGCATCAATAATCAAGGGTGGAAAGATTCGGGGGATTCGATCGTCTATCCAGACGGTACTCAAGTCACCGCCCCGATCGCGCTGTGCGAACTTCAGGGGTATGTCTTCGATGCCTGGATGCGGATGGCGGAAGTCTTTACCGCACTCGGTGAAATCGAGCGAGCGAGCACGCTTCAGCAAAAAGCAGGGGAATTACGCGATCGGTTCGAGGCTCAGTTCTGGTGTGAGGAGTTGGGCTACTATGCCTACGGACTAGATGCCACCAAAAAACCGATCGAGTCGATCGTCTCTAATGCCGGACATTGCTTGTGGAGCGGGATTGTCAGCCCCGAACGGGCGGCGCGGGTAGTCGATCGATTGATGGCACCCGATCTGTGGAGCGGCTGGGGAATTCGCACCATCTCCGCCGATCATCCCAGCTTTAATCCGCACTCTTATCATCTCGGCTCGATTTGGGCGCATGATAATGGCATCATCGCTTTGGGGTGTAAACGTTATGGCTTGACAGATGCAGCCGCCCAGATCGCGCGCGGGATTTCTGAAGCTGGCAGTTATTTTGAGAACTACCGTCTACCCGAAGTCTACGCCGGAATTACTCAAGCACCAGGTGCATTTCCCGTCCAATACGCTCAGGCAAATGTGCCGCAAGCCTGGGCAGCCGGATCGATCTTTCACCTGCTCCAAGCGATCCTCGGACTTCAAGCCGACGCCCCAAATGGGCGATTATATGTCGATCCCGATTTACCAACTTGGTTGCCAGATCTGAATCTACGCCAGATCTCGATCGGCAATGCAACTGTAGATCTGCGGTTTTGGCGGGAAGACGATCGCACTCATTGGGCGGCAGATGTCAAATCGGGCGAGATTGAGGTCATCCAAAAATCTTGGCAGCCTTGGTAATCATCTTTAGTCAGTTGCTAAGACTTGCCAGCCGGATCGGCAGCATTCACCAATTGGGGTTGCTGTTGGATCGGGGGACATTCGATCTGTTGGGCGACTGTCGGTCGTTGGGGTGGCGGTTCGATCCCAGCAACCGAGACAAATTTCCCAGTCTCGATCGATTCCTTGAGCGCGCGAATAATTTTGATATCGATTAATCCCTCTGTGCCCGAAGGTGCCGGTTCTTGGTCATCTAAAACACAGTCAGAAAAGTAGCTAAATACCGCCGCTAGCTGGTCGTGGGGTTCAAAGCTATATTCCTGTGTGGGTGCGTCATCGATCGACAGGACGTGCTTGATGTGTGCCTGGATCGCATAAGCTGGCTCGACGTGTAAATTGCCAGCAGTACCCATCACTTGATAAGTCGCAATCTTGGCGGCACCAAAGCTACAGGTAAACGTCGCCAAGCGATCGCCAGGAAAGCGGAGGATCGCACTACTCATCTCGGCGACTTCTCGAAAGCGTTCCTCGCCATTGCTCGCACTAGTCGCAAATACCTCAATCGGCTCGGCTCGGAAGATGTAGCGGGCGGCATTGATACAATAAATACCGATGTCTTCGATCGTGCCACTCCCGGTATCCGCCCGCATTCGACTATTGGCACCTTCATTTTGCTGGGCAAAGATCGAGTGAAAAAAGCGCGGTTCGCCAATTTGACCCGAATTGACGATCTCGATCGCTTGTAGGTTCGCCGCGTCAAAATGGAGCCGATAAGCGATCGCCAGTTTGACATGATTTTCCCGTGCTGCTGCAATCATCCGCTCGCACTCAGCAACCGTCACCGCCATCGGCTTTTCACATAGGATGTGGATGCCCGCCTGGGCGGCGCGGAGCGTATAGTCACAATGCAGATGATTGGGCAAGGCAATATATACAGCATCGATGGTGCCACTACTCAATAGCTCATCGTAGCGATCGTAAGTATAGGTATCAGTCTCCTCGATCCCATATTTTTTGGCGACTTCCGTGCGTTTGGTCGCATCGTCAGAGACTAGAGCCACTACTTGAGAGTTTTCAGTATTCGCAAAAGCAGGTAGGGCGGTCGCTTGGGCAAACCAGCCCAAACCGACTACTGCATAGCGAATTTTCCGCTCTGTGGCGGGATCTAGAAGTTGATTTGCTGTCATTGTATGCTCATGCCAAATGCTGTGATGATTTAGGAGCTAGTTAAGGGCAAACAGTGCGTTAGCCGCCCAGAAAGTCACCTCAACCCGCTCCTGG
>NZ_JANNDR010000506.1:0-11275 GCF_031378165.1 Chamaesiphon sp. OTE_75_metabat_556 | reverse complement strand
AATATCAATTGATATTTACTAGCTAACAGCTTGAGGCAGATGGCGATGGGGAGGGGGGTAAATCCCCGTCCTAATCACCACGCCATCAACTATCAACTATCTCTAGATGGCTTGAATCCACTCCTTAACTTGATACTCCGTCCAAATGCCATTTACCCAATAAGGATCGGTTTCGATGAGCTGGCAGACTTGCTGTGCGTCAGTAGCCTCATAAATTCCAAAAACTTTGGTCAAATCTTGAGTCGGGCCGATCGTCACGAGCAGACCATCAGCTTGTTGTTGTTTGAGTCCAGCTAAATGTGCCTCTCGATACGGCGCGCGTTTATTAACGACATCTTCACAATAACTACCCCACAGCACGTATTTTGTCATCACTATTCCTCAATCGATCGAGCCTCATTATAGCTGAGATCGATCTGCTCGATCTGCTCGCACTTTCACCCCTTCAGACCTTTAAAGATACAGACGTGACACCCTGCCGTAACAGCAGTTGCCGATCGACCCACGATTGGCGCAGCCGATTGCGGATTAGGGACAGATGTGGTGCGAGCCAACTGACCCCATAGCGGAGCGGTGCATAATTTCGCAACAATTCGCCCTGGTTGATTTCGGCATGTTGTAATTTTTGAATCTGGATGATTTCTGGCTCGCGTTCGGCTTGAATTTGCGGCAAGACGGCATCGATTTCGGTGAGCTGGGCATGTCGCTGGAATAACGGCACCAGATGATTGACTGTGACGATCGCATCGCGCAAACCCATATTGATCCCCTGAGCGCGAACTGGCGACATTGGATGGGCGGCATCTCCTAAGAGGAGTACCCCTGGTGCATGCCATTGGGGACACAGCCCGACTGTCACCGACAATAAAACCGGTCGATCGATCTTTTGTTGTTGCAATATGGGGACTAACCAATCGGGTGCCGCCGCGACCAACTTAGCCTGCCAATTGATTCGCTGCCAAGCATTGGCGTCATCGCCAACCTGGCGATGCAACGACCAACCAATCTGTAACAGGCCTTCACAACCCAAAAACAAGCCAAAGCCGTCATGACCAGAGATGATCGAGTAAAAAATATTCTCAGCTTCAAATTCGGGACTGCTAGCCAATTTAAACCACAAAATATCAAAGTTTTGGGATTGTCGATCGAGTGGTAATTTAGCCTTTTGCCGGACGATCGAACTGCGCCCATCGGCACCAACAATCAGCTCGGCATCGATCTGACGATCGTCGCCCAGGATCACACCGACAGCTCGATCATTTTCCCACATGAAGTCGCGGACGGCAGTACCTGCAATAAATTCAAAATTCGGATACTGCCGCGCCTCCGCCATCACCCCTTCCAGAAAAGCTGGCTGCGAAATCAGCGTACAGGGCTTGCCCCCAGGTTCCATCGGTTCATCGACCCGAAAAATCGATCGATTTTCAATCACAAACTCCCACGCATCGAGGGGACGATGGGGAATGCGCGCGACTAAATCTGTCAAACCCATAAACTCGATCGCTTCCAACCCACTCGGCATCAATGCCTCACCCCGAAAAGTCCGCCGAAAGTTGCGCGAAGCTTCAATCAGTTTGACGTCAATGCCACGCTGTGCCAGCAGCATCGCCAGCGTTAACCCTGTCGGCCCTGCCCCAATAATTACAACTTGGCTCATGTTGGACGGCAAGCGATCGAGCTTGCTGGATAAAATACTCTACTTAACTATTATTGTAGGAATGCAATGGTGATTTGTGCCCGACTCCGCACCCTCAATCCCACAAAGAAACCCGACTTCTTTCAAGAAGTCGGGTTTCTGGGGTACTCAACCGGAATAGAATTGAGTTTCATGCTATGGCCAGCGTCGGACTCGAACCGACACGCTTTCGCGGATGATTTTGAGTCAACTGCGTCTACCAATTCCGCCAGCCGGCCAAATTTATAGCTTGCTTATCATAGCGCATGGAGGGATTATTTAGCAAGGACTGATAATTATCGGTTTGCGACCAGAGATCGATTTCTTTGGCGCGCAAGACGGGGACGGGATGACTGAGTTGCTCGGTTTGGGCGGCTGCGAGCATTTTACCAAGATCGGTAGTGCCAATCGCTTCATAGGCACGCGCTTGATCGAGGAAGGCATCGACGTTGAGTAATGGTGCCAGCAGTGGGGAACCACCAGAAAGCTTCATTAAGACGGAAATTACTGTCTTGGGATCTTGACTGACGAGCAATGCTGCCCGATCGCAACTAAATTCGGCACAGCGCAGCCATTGCAGCATTTGGCTCTGGAGGTTTTGAGCGAGCGTATTCCCGATCCCTGGTACTAAACCACCAGTGGCGAGGACGATAATATTGGCTAGCGTCAGATAGACGCCATGCTCGCATTTGAGATGACCCAATTCGTGCGCTAGGACGGCTTGAAGCTCGGCAGGGGTAAGTAAGTCTACTAGTGAGGTATGGACGACAATAAACGGCTTCTTGCCCCGGACAGCCATCGTGTAGGCATTCGGTGCTGGATGTTGCTTGAGATATAGTTGGGGCACTTCCAGATCGAGAATCTGACAAGCTTCGACTAATAACTTGTGAATATCGGGCAGTTGTCGATCGCCGATCAGCACGCTGGCCGCAATATTATTGAGATAGAGGAAGTCTTCAGTGATGCCGCCGAGGAAGTTCCGCACCAAGAGATCCAAGCCTGGGAGTCGGCGCAGACTGGTAGTGGCTTCCAAGTCTAACGGATGGCGAAAGCGATCGGCTTTGAGACCGACTAATTGAGTTTTGGGATTTAACATTTGGTGAGGATGACGAATGATGAACGCAGATCGACAAGGTGACAAAAACACGTATGTGCGAGATTGAGATTCACAAAAACCCTAGATCGGATTTCGGTAGACTCGATGGCTAAATTTAAGCTTTAATTCTCCCCAGCTACTGACGATCGACATCATCCATAACTCCCGACCGCTAGGCGATCGGTATGTTATTAGTTATCTTAGTCTTCAAAGATGAGTTTTTCAATCCGCTTGAGGCTTGCCCAGTCGGGTTTGCGAGTGAACCCATCTTTGAAATTGGTGACGACCTGATCGTGGACTTCGGGAGCCGCTTCGACTAAGCTTTTGGCCATTTCAATATGCTCGCGCACACCAGATTGTTTGATTTCGAGCATGGCAGCAGCGAGATTGATCCGCGTTTGCGCATCGAAAGGATCGATTTTCATCGACTTCTGAGCGGCTTTGAGCGCGAGTTGGGGCTTATTTTCCAATAAGTACAACCACGAGAGACACGTCCACGCGCTATCGAGTTTTGGCGATCGATTGCACACATCTACGAAGATTGGGATCAGTTGGGCTGGACTTTTTTCCCCAGCTTGATAATCTTTAATTGCATTGTCGAATAATTCAGCAGGAGTTAGGGTTTCAGCCATGAGTTAGGGGTAGTGGATAGTGGATAGTGGATAGTGGATAGTGAATAAATTGCGGAATTTAGGGTTTGAGGAATGAATTTGTATTCTTGGGACATCCTCGTCTCTAGAGAATCTCTATTCCCTATCCACTATTCACTATCCACTTCCTAAACTGCAAAAGACTTACCGCAACCACAACTTTGCGCGGCATTGGGGTTGGTGAATTGGAAACCGCCGCCGATCATCGCATCGCTGTAGTCGAGGACAAGACCATAGACATACAGCATACTCTTGCGATCGCAGACTAGTTTGAACCCACCGTAGTCGCAAATTTCATCATCCTCGCGAATTTGACTGGGGTCTTCAAAATCCATCACGTAGGACATCCCCGAACAACCGCCTTGACGGACGCCGACGCGCAAACAGAGGTCTTTGCCTTGTTTTTCACGTAGTGCTAGCACATGGGCGAGCGCATTGTCGGTCATTTGGATGCTGGGTGGTTTGGCGGTAATTACTTCAGTCATGGCCTGGGATAAACTCCTAAGGAACGATCGATGGCAAAATTCGTAAGCAGATACAAACTTAAACCTAAATCTATGTTAACTTCTCTGACCCGATCGGTGCTGACTTCAAATTAGCGAATAAGATCGGAGTGACGATGAGAATCGATACATTTATTCCAGAATCTTAGAAATATGACACAAATCGAGCAGTCGTCAGTGGCGATCGTCCGCGTATGGACGATCAAGTTTCGACCGGACGTGCTCGATCGATAAGTTCATCATCCCGCTTAGGTGCAATTTGATTATGACGGCGATCAGTCTTTCCACTCAACGACGGCTCCAGCAACTGCCCCAACTTCCCAGCGTGTGGGAGGGCGATCGACGGTATGTGGCGGAGTTGGTGGCAGATGCCGAGTTAGAAGCCAACGAGCGGCGCGAATTGATCGTCTGGGTGGATGGGGTTGAGTGTGTAGTCAGATCGATGCAAGTCGTCAATGCGACGATGGGTGCTGAAGCCGTCGTGCGGGCACTGATCGAGGCAATGGAATCCCCCCAAGCTCCCTCCCAACCCGCTCGTCCCCAAAAAATCATCGTCCGCGATCGACAGTTGCAATTTTACTTGCGTGGCGTCCTCCAAGACTTGGAAATCGTCGTCGATTACGTCCCTGAACTCCCAATTGTCGATGAATTATTCAATCGGTTTATCAGTATGGCGGGGAGCCGCACCCCCAAACTACCCCGTAAATATTTAGAGCTACTCAAGACCACCGCCAGAGAAATTTGGGATTTAGCACCCTGGTCGCTACTGGCCGATTATGAAGCGATCTCGATCGAGCTAAATCAGTGGGATATCGAGAAATTTTATGTCTCGGTGATGGGGATGTTGGGGATGGAATATGGGGTCTTACTCTACCGTTCTGTCGAATCTCTCCACAGATTTCGGGCACTGGCACTCGCAGAAGATGAATCGATGCAAATGGAGTCGGCGTTCCTGGCGCAAGATTGTATTTTTGTGACATTCGATGCGGTCGTCCCCGATCTGACTGTCGATCTGGGCGATTTGACAGCTACCCAGATCGAGCCGAACTTTGGTAACATTCATCCGATGGAGGGGATGCGCCCCTTCTTGTACGAGGAAGAAGCGATCGCGACATATGTGGCCTTGGTCGCACTCAAGGAGTTTGTAGCCGCTTTTAGACACCAATTACAAGCAGACGATCTCCCCAGTCTGACCAAAACGCTGCAAGTCAACATCCCCGAACTGTCAGTAGTCGCAGTCCAGAGTAGTCAAGCTCAGTCGATCGTGCGGACGGCGCAGGTGCAAGTCGAGACGCTGCCCCAACTGTCGCAAGAATTGCTGAAGATGCATCTGGCGATGGACTTAGATGATGATGATTTCGATCCCTTGGAACTCCAAATTCGCGAGGATTTAATTCCCAATAATTCATTTGTCAGTTTGGGGGTGATGCCGTGGGATCGCGTCGAAACAATTCGCCGATCGGTAACTTACCATCAAACTAGTGAAGTCCAATCCCTGGGCGAAGGATTGCCGATCGTCGTGATTCAGACCACCCGTCCCAAAGCCCGCGAAATTATCGAACGGATTCAGAGTGCTGGAGGTTTACAGGGGATTTGCTTCAATCCAGGGGAAGATCCGATCGCTGGCGATCAATTCGATCTGGGCATCCTCCAATTGACCGACGGCGAGATGCAGCTATTTGGTGAGTTCTACAATGAAAGTGCGACCAATGTCGAAGCGCGCCACAAATGGCAGCAGCGCAGCAAGAAGACGAAAGGCTATTGCGGATTGCTCGTCGCCCAGGGCTTGACCGGGAAAGCGCGTGGCAATCCTGGCGTTCGCGATACGGTGGCCTTTCTGGAAACCAGATCGCTATCGAATGACGATCTGGGACTAGGAACGTTACAATTAACGCATCGTTTTGAGTAGATCTACTAATTAGCTCATCTCCACTCGATCTACCCCACAGAGATCGATGCCGAGCGTGAGTTTTGGAGCGTCTGGGCGGGTAAATTCGGTGCTTGTAGTTGAGATAGATGTATGATGACGATCGATATAATCACCAAGAGGTTGTAAATTTAAGGCGATCTCGTGGGAAGTATAGATAATAAAGCATTTATTTTTTGTGGGCATTACCTCAATCTGCCACTGACACATGACAAACTAGATTTATGAACCATAAGTTCGGCTTGGCCGAGCTGATGGTAAGTTTTGGAATGGTTAGACTGGGAAATCTTTGATCTCAAGAAGATACTTGGCTCCAACTCTTGAAAAAACTGTCGCTCGATCGCACTGCCCACTAGCTACTCGCACCGATGAGGCTGCTTTATTACACTTCCAAAGCGTGTCGTTGTCATCTACCTCTATGCCGATCTGCCCCTCTTGCCAATTAACCAATCCCCAGCACCACAATTTTTGTCAAGGTTGCGGTCGATCGCTCAAGCATCATCTTTGTCGCAGTTGTGGCAATAATGTAGAATTTGATGCGGAAAGTTGTGCCCATTGCCAAGCAGTCAGTGGTACTTACTGGTGGGCAATTATCGAACCAACGATCGGTGAGACCGATCCTCAGCTCCAGAGCAACTTAGAGCTGGCAATGGGGACGGCGGAACTAGACCGCAAGCTGTGGGATGAATCGCTAGTGCCAACACTCGCAGCTACCCCTGTCACTGCTGGAGAACTTCAGCTAGATAGCAGCGATTTGAGTCCGTGGGATGCCCCGGGGGCGGTGTTAACAGCAGTGGCACCCAGCTTCGATCGGCAATCGACACTGGAGCGCGATGACAATCTAGAATCTAGTCCGTGGGATGTATCGCAACCAGATCTCACCCTGAATGGCGCGAATGGATTAGCTGCACCAAATCCGACACCAAGTGATATTATTAGTCCGCATGTCGCTGTTGGTGACAGGATCGAGTCATTGGTAGCCACTACCTATCTCGATCCTCAATCTAACTATAGATTGCTCGATCCTGTCGTCATCCAACTGTTAACGCCAAGTGACTCCAGCCAAGTACGGGTAATCGATCGTCAACCTTTCTGTAATTCCCTCCTGGAGATATTGATGGAGCAAGAACCCGTCACATTAGATACTGCTGCCCCCGACCCGAATCAGCCAACAGCCACTGGTCGTCCAGCGACTGCGACGGTAAATACTGCGCCAGCATATCGCCAATGGCAGTTTTGGAATAGTCATGGTATTCCCAAAGTAGCTCAAGCATATATCGCCCTCCAAGTCAGTCTCCCAGGGACGATCCCGACAATCCGCGACAGTTGGAGTAATGATGGTAAGACGGTGACGATCGTTGAAGATCGTAGTGACTGGTCTTTACTCGCCGACAGTTGGAACGATCCCCAAATTCCGTCATCCCAAATAATTTATTGGCTAGACTACACGCTCAAACTGTGGGCCGCGCTCGAACCGTGGCAAATGCGTCAAAGCTTGTTGGAAACTGCCAATCTTCTCCTCGATGAAGATGCGAGAATCTGCTTTCAGCGGTTGCATCCAGAGCCGGTTGATCGGCAACTAAAGCTGGCAGATTTAGCACAGATGTGGAAAAATTTATTTCAGCGTCCTGGTGGTAACGTCGAAGCAGATCGCCAACCTTCTCCATTACTGACCAACTTGATTCAAGCCATTCACAGTGGTGAAGTAGAGCGCATCGAAGAAGTCAGATCGAGACTGCAACAAATTGCTTATGAATTAGAACCCAAGCAACTGAGTGCGCCGCTGCAATCGCCAGCATCTACCGATCTAAGTATGCCGCAGGATGGGCCGACGATCGCCTTGGAGCGTAAGTTAATCGATTTGGAAGATGCCGCAGCCACCCACACTGGTAGGAAACGCGACCACAATGAAGATTGCTTTGGAGTTGTCAGTAGGGTCGAACGCAAACATCATCCCAAGGGTAAAAGTATCTCCGCGCAGGGTTTGTATATCCTCTGCGATGGGATGGGCGGACACGATGGTGGCGAGATCGCCAGCGCGATGACGGTAGATTTATTGCGAGATTATTTTGCGACTCGCTGGGATGAAACCTTACCTGACGAGCAAACAATTCGAGAAGGGATTATTGCTGCCAATGAAGCGGTATTTGAAGTCAATCAGAAAAAGTCAGCATATGGTAGTGGCCGGATGGGAACTACTCTAGTCCTGGTGCTGATTCAAGATCAAAATATTGCAGTCGCCCATGTTGGGGACTCTCGCTGTTATGGGATTACACCGACGCAGGGATTGATCCAGCTCACCCTCGATCATGAGGTCGGGCAGCAACAGATTTTACGCGGTGTCGATCCTGATATTGCCTACGGTCGTCCCGATTCTTATCAATTGACTCAGGCGATCGGTCCTAGAGATCGCAATTATATCGCGCCCGATATTAGGTTCTTTGAGCTGCAAGAGGACACGTTGATCGTGCTCGCTTCTGACGGCCTCACTGACAATCAATTGCTAGAAAATTATTGGCTGACGAATGTGGCACCCTTGTTATCAGCAAATGCCAACCTCCAAGAAGGCGTCGATCGTCTCATCGATTTTGCCAATGAATACAACGGTCACGATAACATTACCGCAATGGTCGTCCGCGCGAAATTAGGCTAGATCGCTAGCAAGCGCAGATCTTAGGGTACCTACAAGGGGCACCCCCGACACAATTAACCTGTAGGGATGCCCCTTGCGGGTATCCATCTACACTCTCAACTCCCAACTCTTGATGTTCGATCGTCTCAATCCAATTTGGTTATTTTTGGGAGGAGTGGTACTCCGCTATGGTGGCGACTTGCTCAAAACCATTTTGCAATTTGGACTCCAGCGATTGGCAGTCCAGATTACAATCGCTGAAACCAATCCGATCTATAGTGCCATTTGTTGGGAACTCGAACGCACGGGTAAAGTTTATGACTTTAGCGAATTAGTATATACCTCTATGCCTCTGGTGCCACCCGCGATCGAGTCGCCCACACTCAAAACTCGACTACAACCGCGATCGGGTTGGATTGGCATCGGTTATCAGGGTGCGTATATCGGCATCCATCGTCATGACTTCAAAGTCACCGATTTACAGAATACCCAGCTCCTAACCTTAGCAACCTTGCGCTGGTGGCAACCGCAGCTCCTAGAATGGCTGGGGCAGATCGAAACCAACTATAGCCTCGAAGCACCGCTGATCGTCCGCCTGATCGGTGGCACTATTTCGATCGTCCGCACCCAAACCAAACGCCGACGGGAAACTCTGGCGATCGATATTGTCACCGAAACCGAATTATTCAAAGATCTCGATCGCTTTCTCCAAAGTCGCGATCTCTATCGCCAGCGGGGGATTCCCTGGCGGCGGGGATATCTTCTCTATGGCCCCCCAGGGACGGGTAAATCCTCCCTGATTCAAGCGATCGCCAGTTATTACGATCGGCAGCTTGTGTCCCTCTCCCTGACCGATATGGACGATAGTGCCCTTCTCCGTGCCTGGTCGGAAATTACCGCAACTTCGATCGTCGCCCTGGAAGATATCGATAGTGTCTTTTCTGGTCGTAAACCTTTGGGCGAACTGTCATTTAGTGCCCTGCTCAATACTCTAGATGGCGCAGGAGCCGTCGAAGGCAGCATTACGATTCTGACTACCAATCACCGCGAACAACTCGATCCTGCCCTGATTCGCCCCGGTAGATGCGATCGGGAATTCGAGCTAGGTTATCTGAGTGTTCAAAGTTGCGCCAAGATGTTTGTCTGTTTTTTCCCAGATCCAGACTTAGCCGCAGTTGTCAGTCAAGAGTTGGGTAGTTATCATGTTTCCCCTGCTGCATGGCAAAACTATCTTCAACGTCAAGATACCGCTCAGGAGGCGGTAGCTAATTGTGATTTTGCTGCTTTACAAGTTAAAGATTAAATTAACGTCAGTTCGGGATACGGAGCGGTTCTAAAGGCTGGTAGTAAGCCAATCGGTAAACGAGTAGAACTTGTGCGATGCAGTTTTTATTTGTGGGGGCAGAACCCGGATCTGGGGGTTGTCTTGATGCGCTAAACCGTTGGGGAACCCAACGAGCGCGCATCGCTCCGACCCCCAGTCCCCCCGTTGAGGAGGCGGGACGCCGCCCCTCAAACTCCCCTGCGTAAGGTTCGACTTGTGAGTAGCTTGGCGCGCTTCTCTTCGAGACGCTACGCGAACGCATTATCTCCGCAATGGGAATCGATCTATGTGTGGGGTTTCTCCATTCTCCGAGGAGCGCGAATCAAGACAGAGGCTATCGCCAACGAAAATCCTTAACCCGAATTCACGTTAACTAACTCACTTCGCTTGCCGAATCAGTTCGAGTATTTTCTGATAATCGGCTGTTTGTCCCTGCTGACGGAATAATTCAGCGCATTTGGTGAGATCGGCGATCCCACCTTGTTTGTTGCCGGTGGCTAGTTTGACGGTACCGCGATTGCAGTAGGTTTCGGCATCTTGGGGATTAATTGCGATCGCCCGATCGAAATCTTGAATTGCGCCTTGCTTATCGTTGAGTTCAAATTTGGCGACACCCCGATTGTAATAGGTAAGTGAGTCTTGAGGATTAATGGCGATCGCCTGAGTGTAATCAGCAATCGCGCCCTGCTTGTCGCCCAATCCTAATTTAGCAGCACCACGATTGGCATAGGCTTGAGCGTATTTGGGCGCGATCGTAATGGCGCGATCGAATTCTTGAATCGCGCCTTGATTGTCGCCGCGTTGATATTTGGTAGTACCGCGATCGTTATACTCGACAGCAGGTTTGGGCGCGATCGCTGGCGAATTTGACGAGCAAGCCGCCAATGGAAAAATGGTCGAGAAAAACAGGGTTAGAAGCAAAACAGTGGCTTTCATGGGAATATTTGCCAAAGCAATAAGTGAAAACATCGATCGCGGCTTGTGCCCCCACTTCCATTTGTACAACTTCAGTAGCGGTTTTGGTGAAAAATATGCCAATTTTCGGAGCGCACGATCGATCGCCGGATCGAAATTTGTGGGGAATTAGCCCCAAACTTCGTTATGGCAAATGTGAATCTAACTATATCCCTAAATCTGCCGCAATTCGGTGAGCGCAAGCAAATCCTGAAAAGGCCACTGCATTCAGCCCTTGTCCTGGAAAAGTACTATCGCCGACACAATACAAGCCCGGGACGGCTGTGCGATTGAATGGCATATTTAATAATCCGGGGAGCTTGCGGCGGGGAATTGGGCCATAACTGCCATCCATGCGACCGAGAAACCGCCGGTGGGTGCGGGGAGTACCGATTTCCATAAAATCGAGACCGACATTTAAACCAGGGAAAATCCGCTCCAATCGATCGAGCATCACTCCGGCTCTAGCTTCTTTTTTAGCCTGATAATCACTCGGACTTAAACCTTGCCAGTC
>NZ_JANNDR010000531.1:0-3788 GCF_031378165.1 Chamaesiphon sp. OTE_75_metabat_556 | reverse complement strand
GTGGTGATTCACACTGGCGGTAGCAAGCACCTGAACCAACTGATTCGCGAGGGCTATGTCCATGCCCTCCTGGGCGGCAATGCGATCGCCGTTCACGATATCGAACAATCCTTAATGGGTACCTCTCTGGGTGTGGATATGCAACGCGGGATTTCGGTACATGGGGGACACCGCCACCACCTCAAAGCAATTAATACGATTCGTCGTTGTGGCAGCATCGCCCAGGCAGTCGAGCAGGGCGTACTCAAGAGTGGGGTGATGTATGAATGCGTCAAACACGATGTCCCCTTCTCCCTAGCTGGCTCGATTCGGGATGATGGCCCCTTGCCAGATACCCAGATGGATCTAGTTGCCGCTCAAGCCGATTATGCCCGATTGATTGAAGGTGCCGATCTGATTTTGATGCTATCGAGTATGCTCCACTCGATCGGAGTCGGCAATATGACGCCAGCGGGGGTGAAAATGGTCTGTATCGATATCAATCCAGCGGTCGTGACCAAACTAAGCGATCGCGGCTCGATCGAGTCGATCGGTGTCGTTACCGACGTGGGATTATTCTTAAGCCTGTTGGTACAACAACTCAACAAGCTAACCGGACAATACGGGGGCTAGTTCGCAAAATCAAACTTTGATTTTGCTTTAGCACGGTGATATGATGGGACACTTAGAATCATTTTATGCTCGAACTCAAGCCTGTTTTGGCTCAACAATCCATGGTAATTCCTACCCATTATCCGGTAATGGTTATTGGTGGAGCCGAAGACAAAGTCAATGGTTGCGCCATCTTAAATGCCTTTTTTAACAGTGCTGGGGGCAAGATGGCGACCATCGGCGTTATCCCCTGTGCCTCTCAAGAACCCAGCGTCGTCGGCGATCGCTACTACCAGATCTTTAAGGGGATGGGTGCAACTCAAGTCCAGATCCTCGATATTCGGCAGCCCCAAGAGTGTGACGAAGAACGCTGGCTGGATGTCCTTAGCAACTGTACTGGCGTTTTTTTAACTGGTGGTGATCAATTGCGCCTGCGCGATCTGATCGGCGGTAGCCAGTTTATGACATCCATTAAGCAAAGAATTGCGATCGATAATCTCGTCTTGGCTGGAACTAGTGCTGGGGCGGCGATCGTCGGCGAGAAGATGATTTCTGGCGGTAGTAGTGGCGACTCGCCCAGTCAATCATTGGTCGATCTCACCACTGGATTGGGAATTTTTCCAGATCTGTTAGTGGATCAACATTTTCACAATCGCAATCGGATGGCACGCTTGATGAGTGCGATCGCCGCTCATCCTGATAAATTAGGAGTGGGCATCGATGAAGATACTTGTGCCGCCTTTGAGGATGACAGTACTTTTGAAGTGATCGGGAAAGGCACCATCACTATTATCGATCCAGGCAAATTAACCCACACGAATTACCTCGCCTCTGGCCAAAGTTCGCCCCTGAGTCTGCACAACCTCACCGTCCACATTCTGAGTCAAGGCGATCGCTACAACTATCAGCAGCGCGTTGTCTTACCCGCCCCCGTCATGCCACGACGTTAGCATCATCGAAAACGCCAAAAATGGATTATCAATCTAACTCGATCCCCAACTCCCGTAACTTAGCTGCCATAATTGTGGCTTTCTGCTCGGCGGCATCGGCTCGATCTCGTTCTATTTGAACTTGTGATTCAGCCACTGTTGCCCGCACTTGAGCAGCTTCAGCTTTTTTGGCGATCTTTACTGGCGACAGAAATAACTCACCTGCGGGGGTGTAAATCTCTAACTCATCGCCTAGCTCGAATCTCACCCCCAATCGCGGACTAATCCAACCGGAAATCTCACTAATTCCCTGCAATCTGCCATCCTGTCGCCACCAACCCGTAAAATCAACTCGATCTGGGTCATAGATATAATATTCTTCGACTCCATATCGATCGTAGAACTCAAATTTGGCGGTCATTTCGGCCAAACGGTTGCCTGGAGATAAAATCTCAAATACTACTTGCGGAGCAATATTATCTTCTAGCCATTGTTTATAAGAACCGCGATCACCTTTTGCTCTGCCAAACGCCACCATTGTATCTGGTGCCCGCCGAGTAGTATTGTCGCCCTCGACTGGATACCAGAGTAAGTCTCCAGCGATGAAAACATTTGGATCGTCTGCAAACAATATTTCCAGATTTTCCTTGATTTTGACAATCCAGCTAAACTGGAGCGTATTGTCTGACATTGGCTGTCCGTCGCAGTCTGGATAAATAATATCGGTTTTGTTGAGTTGCCGAACCATAACTAGCGAATACTCCGGTGGTACGCTTTTATCATGATAACTCGATCGACTTCAAAAAATCCCCTCCTCGGAGGGGTGCCCAACGGGCGGGGTGGGTAAAATCCCCGCTACCCACCAATAATCTCCCAACCGTCTCCGATCGATCGACCGACAAATCTCGATCTGGCAATGTCGTAGTAGTTGGGGATTCGATCAACACTGACGGCAGCTTTTGGGTTGAAGGGGTGAAGCGAGGATCTACCCACCCCGCCCTGCGGGCACCCCTCCTGGGAGGGGATTTTCAGGCGATCGTTATATTCATCTCTTAACGTAAACACCTTGAGGACAGGATGCGATGTACTTATTCGCAGCACTAGACTTATCTAACGCTTTGAGCCTGCCAGCAGCCACTAATGCTTGGTGAAGATAAACAGCTACGTCAGCACGAGTTGCGACAGTATTCGGCCCAAAATTACCACCTGGGATTTGACTGCTATTGTACTCAGGACTTGTGGCCATGCATTTTTGAGTTGCTGCGATCAGGGCGTTTTGTCCGTAGCTAGGAACTTGAGCCGCGTCACCAAATACACTATTGAGATCTAAGGTGCCTGAAGGTTCTAGTTTACTGCCATTAACTAATGAGACTAGACTCTGAATCCGCAAAGTATTTTGCATTGGTGCAAAGGTGCCGTTTGGATAGCCAGAAACAAAACCACTTTGATAAGCTTTTTGGATGACTTCGGCAGCCCAGTAGTTTGGGGGGACATCCTCGAATGTACGTCCAGCTCTAATTGGCTGGAGATCGAAGGCACTGTTTAATAAAGCGGCAAATTCAGATCGAGTGATTGGCCGATCCGGCTTAAAGCTACCGTCAGGATAGCCTTTAATAATATTTTTTCCGACTAGAGATTTGATGAAAGGCTCTGCCCAGTTACCTGCGATATCAATGCTTTGATTGACTTGCTTTAAAGTTGAAGTGTCTTTTTCATTAGGCTTAACTGCGATCTTAATTGCTTGTGGTAATGCGAATAATGCCACTAATCCAGTAACAATAACAGGAAGCCACTTAATAAAATTACGAAGATAGATTGGAGTTGGAGTTATTAAGGGTTTAATAGGTGGTTGATGTGTTACAGGTTGAGGCGATGGTTCGATGGAGAGATTGTTAACTGGTGTTATTAATAACTCTGATGGAATATATTGTACTCGTTGATGAATCTCAGCAACATCTTCATCTCGTAGCTTCAATTGTTGTTGATATTCCTTCAGATCGGCTTGTTCTCGATCGCTAAAAGGTTTATTATGCTGCACGGCTTCAGTTAGCGTTTGTTCATACTCTGTAATTTTGTGCTGATATTCCCGATAAGGCTGCAATACCCGATCTTCTATTTGATTAGCTTCCTCCGGCGAAATTCCCCACTCCTGTTGTTTCCCTGAAAGTATTTGCCGCACAAAGATCGAAAACTTACCATCTCCTTCTTCCGCACGCTTCTGAAATTCCCGCTCGTATTTTAAGTTGGGATCGTCGCGCCGAGATTTTG
>NZ_JANNDR010000514.1:0-4336 GCF_031378165.1 Chamaesiphon sp. OTE_75_metabat_556 | reverse complement strand
ACCAGGTGCGGACGAAGTTATTGTAGCTACCGAAATAGCACCAGCACCAGCACCAGCACTTGTTCCAACTGCTGTGGCAATTGCTCCAATTGTTTTGATGTCATCCATATATGTTGAATTAGATAATTAATTTAATACAACATAACTCCCAACATACTGAGTTGCAAGGGTAATTATCACCAGAGATTGGGATCTTGGCGCACAGTCTTAAAGGCACAAATTAAGCACCGCATCCAAAACAGGGATCGATTGGCGATCCTCTCATGTGATTGTGCCATTATTCGGGATGCGATCGCGTCCCCACTGCTGAAATCAGAAGTAACTGAACAATTTGGAGATGAGTAAATCAAAGTAGGGTGTGTTATCCTGTTCGCGTAGCGTCTCCAACGGAGAAGGGTAACGCACCAAATTTTATAAGGATAGATTAGGAAACAGCATATTCTGAATATTCACGCATGGATGGATGGTGAAAACCAACCACAATTTCCTTTTTAGAGATGCCCATCTCTTCCAACTCCTTGTCCACTTCAATGTCAGTATTATTTTCCTGAATCCAGATTTTATCACCTTTGATATCAAAGTGAAAAATGCAGTTGTGAATCCGTCTCTGATTATCCCATCCCGTGCGGAATAGCAGATATCGATCGTTGACAGTATCAAAAATTAGCTGTGTTTCAATATCTGGATTTTTGCTCCCATAGCTGGAATAGTTGTTGAGAAACTCCTGTAAGCATTTGCGGTAGAAATCTAATCTATCCATGATTCAATCTCCTGAGTTATTTGGCTATAAACTATAATTTTGGTTGGATAAAATCGAAAAACTTCCTGGACTAAAACTTCTTGAAACAACTTATCATAGGTTGATTCTGGTACCGCTAAATACAATTCGCGATCGGGTTCTTGCAGTTGGAGGGCGACACGATAGGTTAAATATTGACCTAAAGCACTGTAGAAATCTGTAATTTGGGATGCACTGATAAAGCTTTTAACTTCAACGGCAATTTTACGATCGTCTTTGGTTGCGGCAATTAATGGCTCTGCTGCTAGATCAATCTGAATGTTGACGTTGCCAATACTCAGGTATAGAGGATCGTCAGTAATTTTCCATCCGGTTTGGATGAGTGCTTGCTTCACCAACTCATGAAAACGATCTTTCCGAGACATTTTTTGTAAATTTTATTGTCACTTATCGAATTTTATCATTTCTATCGGTCATGATTTGCAATAGTATACGAGCACAAGATCGATCGAGCTAACGTCCACACCGCGAAACCGATTGAAACCCAGAGAGGAATAGCCATCATCTTGAATGCGCTACTACCGAACACTTTTAATTATAAATCTTTATTTATAAGAGATCGAGTATTCACATCTATTTGGATAGTAATTAATCACTAGGATGAAACCGACAGCTACATTGTTATTTTCTTGTCCAGATCGCCGAGGCTTAGTTGCGAAAGTTGCTAACTTTATTTATTCTAATGGCGGCAATATCGTTCATGCCGATCATCATACTGATTTTAATGCTGGGTTATTTCTCACGCGGATCGAGTGGCATATTGATGGATTCAATCTGCCCCGTGAATTGATTGCACCTGCTTTCGGGGCGATTTCCCAACCTTTAAATGGCACCTACCAGATTCGCTTTTCGGATACGATCCCTCGGATTGCGATTTGGGTGAGTCGTCAAAACCATTGCTTACTAGATCTAATTTGGCGGCAACAGGCAGGCGAATTTTCAGCAGAGATTCCCTTAATTATTAGCAACCATCCCGATCTCGAATCGATCGCCCAGCAATTTGGTATTGACTATCACTACTTGCCAATCACCAAAGATAACAAACAAGAGCAACAACAACGGCAACTAGCATTACTTCAAGAATACCAGATCGATTTGGTGATTTTGGCTAAGTATATGCAGATTATTGGTCCTGAATTTATCGATGCATTTCCCAGCCACAATATTATCAATATTCATCATTCCTTCCTGCCCGCTTTTGTCGGTGCCAATCCCTATCACAAGGCTTACGAACGGGGGGTGAAGATTATTGGGGCGACGGGTCATTATGTGACTTCCGAGCTGGATGCGGGGCCGATTATCGAGCAGGATGTGGTCAGAGTTACTCACCGTGATGATGTCGATGATTTGATTAGGAAAGGGAAGGATCTCGAACGCATTGTGCTCGCGCGGGCGGTGCGTCACCATCTTCAAAATCGGGTGTTAGTGTATGGGAATAAGACGGTGGTGTTTGAATAGATAAACTAGCCAACCAAGCTTTATTCAAGTTGTGCTTTTGCGGGCTTATGTATTAACCGATCGATCTTAGCCAGTTGTCGGGCTAGTTCTTGGTTGAGAATTGTATATCCCTGTTGATTGAAGTGCAACTCATCTAATCGATATTGTGGCAACATTAAACCGCGACGATCTGCAAGTAGAGCGTAAGTATCAAACACAACCGTCTTGTCATCGGCTAATGTTTTGATGTAGGTATTTACTTCCTTAATTGCCAGCCCAATTTCATCTGACCAGAAAGGCTTACGTTCCAATGGTACTTCACCCGTAGGGAAAATAGTAGTCACCATGACTACGGCACCTAACTTTCGAGATGCTTGGATAATTTGTTTAATATTTGCTTGGCAATTGGTAATAATTGATTGCTTGCGTTCGGGGAACAAGGCAATAGTTTTGAGATCGTTGACACCGACTTGAACGATGACAAGATTGGGTTTTAGGGGGCTGACATGAGCTGAAAATCGATCGATCGTCTGAGCGGATGTCTGCGAAGAAATTCCCCTATTGATGAATTCATAGCGATCGATCTTGGGTGGTAGCCAACTGGCAGCTCTGGAGTCGCCAAAGAAGACTACGCGGGATCGATCGGGTTTAGCAACTGCTTGAGAATTTACGGGATAGTAGTTTAAGCCTAAAGGATCTAAGCGAGTTTGATTAAGCTCTAAATAATATTTACTGGTACGATTGTAGAGTAGAAAGTTGACAAAAACAGAACAGCTCAGTAATCCTAATCCCAATACACTAACTAGCAAATGAATTTTTTTCAAGTTCTTATCCTTCGATATTATTTGTAATTTGAATGGCAATCATGAGACATTAAATTAAGACCGAGTGGTTGATAAGTTTAAAAGCGTAAATTTAGCAATTTCACTGTGCTGATCGATCTTAGTAGTTTAGTAGTCAAATCTTAGCTTACAGGTCTATGTCTTACAAATAGGATTAACCCGATCGCGAGCAATAGCGGCGTCAACCAATTCCCAAATTGCACGTAGACAGTTTGCGTAGAGCGACGATAAACTTGATGGGCATGAGCGGTGAATTCATTTAATTTGGAAATCCATTGCGTCCGCCCATGTGGATCGATAACTGTTGAATAACCAGTATTGCTAGCATTTAGCATCCATCGATCGGTTTCGATCGCGCGCATCAAGTTAAGTGCGTGATGTTGCGGGGGCATCCCACTACTGTAGTGGGCATCATTAGATGCCGTAATAATCAATTCACCCGTTCGAGCCTGACGGCGAAAAACTTCAGGATAAGCCGAGTCATAACAGATGCCAAAGATAAAGTTACCGAATGGTGTCTGTACGATTTGATCTAATTTACCAGCTACCAAGTTTAACTCTAATGGTGAGATCGTACCGATAAATTTACCGATATATTGCTCGAATGGCACATACTCACCTAATGGTACTAATTTCGATTTGTCATAGCGGCTAGTGACTTTACCATCACTATCGATCGTCAAAATACTATTAGTCATCTTCTTGCCAGCTTCACCAAATCCGCCGAGAAATACTGGCACTTTTTGTTCTAATATTGCTTGATAAAAAGGTGTCCGCTTAATCTGGCTTTCGGTATATGGTAGGGCTGTTTCTGGCGTAATTACTGCGGCTGCTCCCTGTTCGACAAGAGATCGATAGCCGCTGGTATAGCGATCCATCGCCAGATCGTAGCCAGATTGATAATGTCTGACTTCATTACCAATATTTCCTTGAATAATCCCCATCTTTAGACTAGATGTAATCGCATCATTCAATTGATAACTCAATAAAAATAAACCAATTAAATGGAAGGTGATAACAGAGACGACTGCTGTATTTAGATAAGGTAATGCTTTTTGGAATCTCTGGCTCGATCGCTCGCGATCGAATGCTAAATAAGCTTCAGCAATCAGACCATTGATAAACACGATCGCTCCAGTTACTGTCGTCGGGCCGGAAAGCTGTCCGAGATGTAGAATAGCAAGATTGTGGGGACTTTGAGTCATGGCTAGAGATGTCCACCACAAATCAGTAAGACTATATAGTTCTTCCAAACCAC
>NZ_JANNDR010000482.1:0-2891 GCF_031378165.1 Chamaesiphon sp. OTE_75_metabat_556 | reverse complement strand
AGTCGATCGAGGGATCGTTCTAGTTCCGCAACTCGTGTTTGCAATTGTCGAAATGAGCGTTTCGATCGCGTTGGCATATCCAGTCGGTGCGACCTCTGTTGATGATCTAATTTAAGCTATTGATCGGGCATCCTGATCGTTAAAACCCAATTGTTTTGTCAATATATCACTTTATTTAGAAGTTACAGTTTTTCTCTCATCGATTTGAAACTAGCAAAACCGTAACTTTGGCAGAGAATTAACTTAATCCTAGTATTAATACCTTCGGTGACACCACTCGTAGTTCTATTTAAAAAATAATTAGCAATCTCCGGCAAATGTTTCTCCAGTGTATCAGCTAAAGAGCCTTCATCTAAATTGGTTATGATTGTTGCAAAGTTACCTTTTCCTTTTCTTCGACTGAACTCATCTAAACTGAGCCGTTGCGGTGTACCCCAGTCTTTTTTTAGTTCTCTCTGTAACTTTGACAGTTATGGCAAGTAATTCCGAGATTATTTAATTGTAAGTGCAAACAAATAAAATCCGTTTCATGGTAACAAGTGAAAACTGTAGCTTGAGATAAATCAAGAAGAGAATTCAGGTGAAAGTTCATAGCCAGTATGAGGGTAAAACGTAGCTGTCGCTACATTTTACCCGGTTTTCAGAGGAGAGCCGTTTTGGGTGCGCTAGCATTATTGACTGTCTACGGCTTAGGAGCGGGAATTCCGCTGCTGGCGATCGCGTATAGCAGTCGTCATGTTAGTTCATTTTGACTGTAACAATTTCTCTATTATTTATCTTGGTATGGTACTCCCGAAATCGATCGCGATGAATATCGGCTGACTATTGATGGCGAAGTGAAATTTCCGATGGAACTGAACTTAAACGCATTAAAACAACTCCCTCAAACATCGATCGTGATGCAACATGTCTGCGTCGAAGGTTGGGCGGCAATCGTTCAATGGGGCGGGTTTAGATTTGGCAAAGGTTATTGGGAAGAGCAAGGTTATGAATGGTTTGGAGGTATTTAGCGATCGCTTTGATATTATAGTCAGAGGCTATTTGCAAAAAAATGCTGAGAGAATGCTGAAAATGGCATAAGAAAATTCTCAGAATAAACTTAGGGAATTCATAGTTTTTTTTCAGATAAATCCTAGCATTGTCAGACATACTTAACTTAACGAGCCGATGAATCATTTCAACAGATTTACCTCAATCGATAAATCTATTAATAAATGAATCCGATCGGACGTTACGTTTGTATATCCAACTAGAATCTTATCGAAACTCAATCATAATGATGAAATCAACTCTGACTCGCAAAATTTTGACTATTGTTACTGGTTTAGCCGTCACCATGATGGGAATGAGTTCCATCGAAGCTGCAACCGCAGCAACAACATCTAGCACAGTTTCTACTCAAGTAGCTCCAGGTTCTAATCAAATTGCCGCCAAGTCGAGCCACATTCGGCTCACTCGAACACATTATATCGATCGACAATCGATCGGGAGTAATTCATGAAATTAGCTACTGTATTCACAGGTGTCAACTACACCAAAAACTGGAAAGTCTTAGTTCTCATTGCTGGACTCATTCTGTCTACTACTCTTACTTCTTGTTCTCCTACGCCAACTGCAACCCCTGACGCGATGAAAGGTGATGCCATGAAGGGTGATGCCATGAAAGGTGACGCAATGAAAGATAAAGGCGATGCCATGAAGGGCGATCCAAAAGCAACTCCCACAACCAAGCCATAGATTCCTGCTCATTATCAGTGGCTTACTGTCATAAACAAGGAATATTTAATTATGAAATTCATCAAAGTATCGATCCTGTGTTTGGCTTCTTTAGTATTAATAAGTTCGGCAAAAGCTGCAACCCAAGATCGGGTTCCTGCTGGCTCTGCGGCGAGCGATTCTCTGATGGAGATCCGCCCACAGACAACTCAGATGAGCACCTCAGATCGTCCTTTGCAATTGGCAGCAACTATCAAGTCCGGTCAATTCGTTCGTGCTGAACAAGCGACCAGAGGTGGTGCCAGTATCGTCACCAAAAATGGTCGCTCTTTTCTACAATTGGATTCAGCATTCAAAACTTCTAGCCAGGGGCCAGATTTGGTAGTTATCTTGCATCGTTCGCGCAATGTTCTCGGTACGACCCAAGCACCCAATTATGCATTAAAAGGTGGTGATTATCTAGTCCTGTCTCGCCTGAAAAAATATAGTGGTGCCCAAAGTTATGCCATTCCTGCTAATATCAACCTCGCAAATTATCGCTCTGCGGCGATCTGGTGTCGCAAGTTTAACGCTACTTTTAGTGTTGCTCCATTGGGCTAAAACTGATGTAATTACAGCCAACTCATAGTCTGTTGGCGATCCGATCGTCAATAACAAAATCGATCTCCAGCAGATTTTTATTTAGATCTATTATGACTATTGCCAATCGAAACAGCAGATCGGCAGATAAACACTCACCGTTGTTCCCAGGCTAGAAGAGGCGATCGTCAGTTTTCCATCATGATCTGTAATAATTCGCTTGGAAATTGCCAATTCCAATCCAGTGCCAGAGGATTTGGACGAGCAGAAGGGTGTAGTGAGTTGGGGCAACAACTCTGGTGGAATCTGCTCTCCACCATTATAGATTTGAATCCTAATGTAGTTCGAGTCGATTTCACTACCGAGCGAACAACTAACGCTTTTGTGGGGATCGATCGCTTCACAGGCATTCCGAAACAGATTGATAAAAACTTGTTTTAACTTATTGATATCCGCCATCACCTCACCCGCTGGCAGATGGCTTTCAAAATCGATCCGGCGATCGATTGCTTCGGGTAGTTCCTGAATCTGGATTAACAGCAGCTTCAAAAATTCACTGATATTCAGCCTAGAGAGCTGCAATGGTTGGGGTTTTG
>NZ_JANNDR010000406.1:0-9043 GCF_031378165.1 Chamaesiphon sp. OTE_75_metabat_556 | reverse complement strand
ATGCAGGGGCAACCCTACTTAGCGGGTGAGTCTACAGCTAATGGGGCCGCGATCGCTACGTTTAATCAGACAATTGCCGACGATCCGAGGATCGATCGGGTGTTGTTGCCATTGCGAGATGGTCTGACGTTGATTCGTCGCGTGTAGAACCCATTCGAGATCTGCTGGTGGGGAGGGCGGGTTTGTTCGATATCCAACGGCAAGATCGGTATTGACTGGCATAAACCCGCCCCTACAGATCTATAAACTACACACAATATAATTTATGATGTAGATCGACCGGAGGGGCGGGTTTTCGGCGCGCACACGCCTTTGTTTCCCGACGGTTTAGCGACCCAAATCACGCGGAGGTTCCCTCCGCATGTGTTTGGGTCAAGACAGCGCGACAAGACAATGCTAGAAATTCCCGCCTAGCACTACCAGATTCCAACAAACCCCCCCTCCCCAACAATAGCTACCGCGATCGACAGATCTTGGTAATACCAAATCCGGTTGAGAAAACAGATCGATCTTGCTCTTTCCCCCAATTCCCGACCCAGCAACGCCGAATTATTTTCCTAAATTACATTCCATCATCATGGGTTTTGAAAAAGCAGATCTCAAACAGCCACATGAGGTAATGACAACAAGCCTCAAAACAGTAGCAACTTTGATGCTGTTGCTGCTAGTACTACCATTCAACCTCACACTAACCGCGATCGCGTTGCTGAGATCGGCCATATTTCAACCGCCTAGCACGATCGCCGCCGACCCGAAAACGATCCTGATTAGTGGCGGCAAAATGACCAAAGCATTGCAGCTAGCCCGATCGTTTGATCGAGCGGGTCATCGGGTCATCTTGGTCGAATCGCACAAATATTGGCTCACAGGGCATCGATTTTCTGGGGCAGTCGATCGCTTTTACACTATTCCTAAACCTCAAGCCCAGGATTATATTGACGCGCTGCTAGAGATCGTGCAGACAGAAGGAGTAGATGTGTATGTCCCAGTCTGTAGTCCAGTCGCCAGTCATTACGATGCCGAAGCCAAACAGGTACTCTCCAAGTATTGCGAAGTGATGCACTTCGATCCAGAATTGGTACAAAAACTGGATGATAAAGCTGAATTTTCGGCGATCGCCGCATCGCTAGGTCTGACCGTACCCGACTCTTATCGCATCACTGACCCACAGCAGATCCTAGACTTCGATTTTGCGAAGCAAGCGCAAACATATATTCTCAAGAGCATTCCCTATGACTCGGTGCGGCGGTTAAATCTGACTCAGCTACCCTGCGATACACCGTTAGCAACAGCAGCATTTGTTGATGCGTTGCCGATTTCCGAGCATAACCCGTGGATTATGCAAGCGTTTATGACTGGGCAAGAATACTGCACCCACAGCACTGTGCGGAATGGGGAATTGCAATTGCATTGTTGCTGCAAGTCGTCAGCCTTTCAAATCAATTATGAAATGGTGGATCAGCCGGAGATCGAAGCGTGGGTGAGAAAGTTTGTTAAAGGTCTAAATCTGACAGGGCAAGTTTCTTTTGATTTCATTCAGACGGCAGATGGGGGTGTATATGCGATCGAATGCAACCCACGCACCCATTCAGCGATTACGATGTTTTACAATCATCCTGATGTCGCCAAGGCTTATTTAGAAAGCGATTTTCCCCTGATTCAACCGCTCACATCCAGTCGTCCAACGTACTGGATTTACCATGAGATTTGGCGATTGGTGACGCAGCCTCAGCAGATCGGGCAGCGGCTGAAAATCATTGCTAGTGGTAAAGATGCCATTTTTGACTGGGCAGATCCACTCCCATTTTTGATGGTTCATCATGCCCAGATCCCCTGGCTATTGCTAGAAAACTTGCAGCAGCTTAAAGGCTGGCTGCGGATTGATTTTAATATTGGTAAACTCGTCGAGCCAGCCGGAGATTAATTTATGGTACTGCGCGTTTTACACTTAGTCGGCTCGGCGGTCAGCGAATTTTACTGCGATTTATCTCGCCTGTATGCCCAAGATTGTCTGGAGTCCACTGCTAATCCAGCACTTTATGAATTTCACATCGCCTACATTACACCCGATCGCCAATGGCGGTTCCCAGCCGATCTGAGTCGAGAATCGATCGCTTCATCCAGCCCCATGTCTGTTGTTGAAGCAGTTCAGACTCTGATGGCACTCCAGATCGATGTGATGGTGCCTCAGATGTTCTGCATTCCTGGCATGACTTCCTATCGCGCTCTATTCGATTTGCTCGACATTCCTTACTTGGGAAATACTCCTGACGTGATGGCACTAACTGCTCATAAAGCCAAAACTAAAGCGATCGTTGCAGCGGCAGGTGTCAACGTGCCTTTAGGAGAACTGCTTTGCCTTGGCGACAAGCCTGCGTTGGCGGAGCCTGCCAGCATGACAATCGATCCACCAGCAGTGATCAAGCCTGTGAATGCTGATAATTCTCTAGGTGTAGCTTTAGTCAGAAGTCACGCTGACTACGATCTTGCACTAAGGACAGCTTTCACCTATGCCGATGAAGTGCTAGTAGAGACATTTATCGAACTGGGTCGAGAAGTTCGCTGCGGTATCCTGGTTCGGGACGGGGAGCTTATTTGTTTGCCTTTAGAAGAGTATCAGATGGATCGCGATCTTCAGCCGATTCGCCGCTACGAAGATAAGCTCGGCCAGAACCAAAATGGTGATTTACAGATGGTTGCCAAGAATAATACCAAAGCCTGGATCGTCGATCCTGAAGATCCGATGACCGCGAGGGTTTGGGATGCCGCTAAAAAATGCCATATCGCGCTAGGTTGCCGCCATTACAGTCTGTTTGATTTCCGGATCGACCCCAGTGGGCAACCCTGGTTCTTAGAAGCAGGACTGTACTGTTCTTTTGCTCGGACAAGTGTGATTTCGATGATGGCAAAAGCCGCAGATATGCCGTTGGAAAAGCTGTTTGAGATCGCTCTCAACAATTCACTCTAATCGTCAATCGCTACACTCGGCGGCAAGGTGGCGATCGACACACTTTTCGATCGCCACCTCACGATATCCTCACATTTAAATCGTAAGATGAGAGTCGATCGCTCGTGCTAGAGCGATCTTCAATGGTTAGGACTGATTAGTGGTGAGGTCTTTGAAAATTTCACCAGCGATCGATGGCTAATCGATCGGATATTTAAGTTGAGGACAACGGAGCGAAGGTTGCCGTCTGGGCAAGGATGTAACATCTCCCGATCGAGCCTTCATGCGACCGAGTTGCAGTAAAGGTAACAACCATATGTACGAAGAACACCAGCACGATCGTGATCACGTTGGCGGAGCATCGCCACCAGAGCATTGCACTCCCAACCGCTTGGCAAAATTCGACAGAGAGCTAGGATCTGGCGATCTAGTAGCTCGCTCGATACCGGATACCTTCGAGCAGTTTTTGCAGCCCAATGGGGATGAATATTGCGAGCCAAATTGCGATTATTCAGGTCAAATCGTGCGCCGAAGTAACTCAGATCGATCGCAAGACGAACTCATGAAGATCGCGATTTCCCTCGCACTGACAGCTCTGGAATTAGCTGAAATAGAACTTTTAGACAGGTTAAACGCAATCTACCTCGAAGCAACTAGCGAAACCGCGATCGATTGAAGCTGAATTCAGGGTAGGGGCAATTCATGAATTGCCCCTACCCTGAATTCAGCACCGCTTACAAAAGGCATAGAACTCGATCGCCAATAATCTTCAGTTTGATAGAGCGGATCACAAAACTTTAGTTTTAGAATGAGAAGCCGATCTCTACATAGTAGGCACAACGAGATGGCATCAGCACGTAAAAATGCAGTCGGCATGTTTTCAGAGCGCAGTCGAGTTGAAGCAGCAATGAGCCAACTGCAAGCAAATGGTTTTTCCATGAATAATATCTCCATCGTCGATCCTCATCCCCAGACAACAGATGCTACGTTGGGCAAGCTGAGCGATCCGGTGGTGGAATCGGAAGTAGACCTCAACCGCGACCGACCGCTTGATCGAATTCAGCATAGTGCTGCTAGTGCTAGTACGATCGGTAGCGTCGCTGGTGGTTTAGTCGCTGGACTGACGACCCTAGCTTTTCCCGCCTTTAGTGGGGCGGTAGTCTTGGTCGGGATGGCCGCTGGAGCCTTTTATGGTGCGGTATCGGGCGGATTGCTCACTAATGAGATCGGGATTACGCTCCCTGAAGCGCAGGCCAAACACTACAGCGAATTGTTGGAGCAAGGTAACTATCTAGTCGTGCTCAAAGGCACCGAAATCGATCTCGATCGCGCTGAGTCAATTCTCCAAGCCGCAGGTGTAAGCGAATGGCTAGTCTTCGCTCGCACGGCTCCATCAGTTTAGTAACGTCATCGCTACTCGTCTCTAATATTTAGATCCCCGACTTTTAACAAAAGTCGGGGATCGTGCTTTGTGAGAGATGTTCATGGTTTTGCAGATAAAAACAAATTGCATTTAGAGATCGCAAATCGGTAATTTTGATCGCAATCTACATTAGCGATCGACTGCGATTGAAAATAAATTATCAACAAATATCGAGCGTTTTCTAACGCCGCGATCTCAAAGGGTATGACTATCAGCAATCGGTGCCAACTCTGATTTATCGATCAAACGCAAAGCTAGCGCAGTCAAAAGGTATAGACTAATATCGATTTTTTCTTCAGAAAGATACAGAAGATATTTGATGCTTTCTGTTGTAATAGAAAACATCAATAGCGAATTGAGGAAATTTGATCGATGATGCCAACAATTGATAAAATACACGTCTTTAAACTAGCACAACAGGTCAAATTTTTCGGTGGCGAAGGGATCGTGCGGCACGTCACGTTTGAAGCCCAACATTGGACGTATCTAGTCGAGATGCCGTTAGGTCGAGAGCCTGAATTTGGCAGAGTCGGTGCAGAGACGATGGTATTACTCAGCGAGACAGAATTACGTGCCGCACGCTCCTAAATCACCGCCACTGACCGGACTGCTAGTGGCGATCGCGACCGGATCACTCTGGATCGGGAGCCTCATCTATGTCTGTAAATTGGATGTCACCCAGCTCTTACCAGTCGGAATTTTGCCCGTAATACTAGGGCGAACATTCATTCAGACAGGACTATTTATTGTCGCCCACGATGCGATTCATGGCTCGGTGCTACCAGGACATCGCCAGGTCAATCAAAGTTTCGGCAGATTCACATTGGCACTATTTATTTTGGGTGTTGCCGATCTTCTTGAGTTCGATGCAGCTTTTCTACTTTGGGACTTATTTACCCCATCGATCGGCTGGCAAAACTACACCTACTAGTCAGCACCAAAATTCGCACAACGCCGTCAGCAGCAATTACCCGATCGTCTGGTCGTTTTTGACTTGCTATCACTTTGGCTACCACTGGGAGCATCATGAGTACCCCTCGTTACCCTGGTATCGTCTTCCGTCAGTGCGTCAATATCAACGGAAATCGTCACCAATTAATTACAGTGGACACTTAACTAATATCATTCAATCCCAGCTTCAGCGCACTATTACCAGATCCACACCACTTCATTAGGACTGTCCACAGATCCTCGCCCGCGATCGAATCCGCAATATCTACAATCTACATGACCGATCGACACTACGACATCATCATCATCGGTACCGGCGCAGGCGGTGGCACCCTCGCCCATCGACTCGCCCCCAGCGGCAAAAACATCCTGATTTTAGAGCGCGGCACCTTCTTACCTAGAGAAAAAGCGAACTGGAACCCGATCGAGGTTCAAAAGCAAGACCGCTACTTCAATGCGGAAACCTGGCGAGACAAAGATAATGAAGACCTCAAACCCGCTACGGGCTATTGGGTTGGTGGCAATACCAAGTTCTACGGCGGCGCGCTATTTAGAGCCAAAGAACGCGAATTTGAAGCGATCGAACACAAGGGTGGGATCTCCCCCGCTTGGTGTCTCAAATATGCCGATTTTGAACCCTACTATACCCAAGCCGAACGACTCTACCACGTCCACGGTCAGCGGGGACTCGACCCTACCGAAGCCTGGACGACTGGAGACTATGCTTATCCGGCCATTAGTCACGAACCTCGGATTCAGGAACTCAGCGACGACCTCCAAGCCCAAGGATTTCACCCGTTTTATCTACCGATGGCGATTAAGCTCAACGAAGCCCAGCAATTTTTGAGTGGGTGTATCCGTTGTGAAACCTGCGATGGCTATCCCTGTCTGCTCCATGCCAAAGCCGATGCAGAGGTGATGACCGTCCGTCCGGCGATCGAGTATCCCAATGTGACGCTGCTGACTGATGCCAAAGTGCTGCGACTGCACACCAGTCCTACGGGGCGAGAAATAACGGGTGTCGAAACCGAAATCGCGGGTGCAGTGATGACATTTAGCAGCGATTTGGTCGTCGTTGCTTGCGGTGCGATTAATTCCGCCGCCCTACTACTGCGATCAAGTAACGATCAACACCCTCACGGTTTAGCCAATAGTTCCGATCTCGTCGGACGCAATTTCATGAAACATAACTGCGGTGTGATCGTGGCGGTGATGTCCACACCCAACCCGACAGTATTTGCAAAAACTTTGGCTGTTAATGATTTCTACTGGGGCGAGCCAGACTTTCCCTACCCGATGGGACAAATTCAGCTATCTGGCAAAGTCAATCGCGAGATGTTAGCCAACGAAGTCCCGCTGACGATCGATGCCGACATTTCGGCTGAAACTGCGGCAGCGCGTTCGGTGGACTGGTGGCTGATGGCCGAAGATCTGCCCGACCCTGATAATCGAGTCCATCTAAAGGAGGATAGCATTTCGCTAGAGTACACCGAAAATAATATGCAGGCGTTCGATCGACTGGTACATCGGTGGATCGGTGTCTTGAAGTCGCTCGATCCCGACCCGAATTCGCGATTTTATAGTCAAAACTTTCCCTTGCGCTGGGTCGCCCATCAGTGCGGTACCTGTCGATTTGGTACCGATCCCCAAACCTCTGTCTTAGACCCAGATTGTCGCACTCACGATCTAGACAATCTCTATGTCGTCGATGGTAGTTTCTTTCCCTCCAACATCGGCTCGAATCCCACGCTGACGATTATTGCCAATGCCCTCAGAGTCGGGGAGATCTTACTCGATCGACTCAAGTAAATATTCGGCTCAACTTGGCAGTTTCCCAGAGCTACCTGAAGAACTATCCACACACCGCAAACATTACTACCCCAAACAGCAGCTAATTATGACTACCGAATTTCGTCCGACAGCCGCACAAATTCCCGCTCAAACGCTGCCTTATCCGGCCAGCCAGGAAGACATGACGCCGCAACCAGACAGCGATATGTCCAACTACAAGCCAGCAGCCAAACTCCAAGGTAAAGTCGCCCTAATTACCGGCGGTGATTCGGGTATCGGTCGGGCAGTCGCGATCGCCTATGCCATGGAAGGTGCCGATGTCGCGATCGTCTACAACGAAAACGATCGCGATGCGAATGTCACTCAAGCCCTAGTTGAAGAAAAAGGTCAACATTGTCTGACGATTAAAGCTGATGTTCGCGATTCCGCCGAGTGTCAGCAAGCCGTCGCCCAAACCGTCAAAAAATTTGGACATCTAGAGATCCTAGTCAATAATGCTGGCTATCAAGCGGTGAAGTTCGAGATCGAAGAGATCTCAGACGAACAGTTCCGCCGGACGATGGAAACCAATATGTTTGGCTATTTCTACATGCTCAAAGCCGCCTTACCACACCTGAAAGCGGGCGACGCTATCATCAATACTAGTAGTATCCTCGGTCTGATTGGCAAAGAATTTTTAGTCGATTACTCCGCTAGCAAAGGAGCTATCAATGCTTTTACCAAAGCCGCCGCCCAAAACCTCGCCAAACGCAAAATTCGGATCAATGCCGTCGCACCTGGCCCCGTCTGGACGCCCGGAATTCCCGGCACGATGACCAAGGAACAAGTGGATAATTTCGACAAGGATAACGCCATGAAACGCGCTGCCCAGCCGGAAGAACTCGCACCGACTTATGTCTATTTTGCCAGCGAAGATAGTAGCTTTGTGACGGGAGCGATCCTCGAAGTCACTGGCGGTCAAGTCTCTAGCACTTAAGGAGATCCAGATCGAATGACTGCTGTTAAATCGATCGGAATGACGGTGGCGGATATGGATCGCTCGATCGATTTCTATACCACCGTCCTAACATTTACCAAGATTGCCGATCGTCGCATCACTGGTTTAGAAGCGATCGACAAATTATCCCTGCAAACCGAGCAGATCCAGGAAATGGCAACAATCCATCTGCGGGTGGTCGTGTTGCAACTGGGTGCAGAAACACTCGACCTTACTGAATTCCTGACCGATAAGGGTCGTTCGATCCCCTTAAATTCCCGTAGTAACGATGTCTGGTTCCAGCATCTAGCGATCGTCGTCAGCAATATGCACCGCGCTTACCAACATGTCCGCCAACATGCCATCGTCCAGATCTCTCCCCAGCCCCAAACCTTGCCCGATTGGAACCCGGTTGCGGGCGGTATCGAGGCTTTTTACTGTCAAGATCCTGACGGTCACAATCTCGAACTAATTCACTTCCCTCCTGATAAAGGCGATCCCAAATGGCAACAACCGACCACTGACCTATTTTTAGGCATCGACCATACCGCGATCGTGGTGACAGATACAGCCGCCAGTCGTGTTTTCTACTGCGATCTCTTGGGGCTGAAATTGCAGCAAGAGAGTGAAAATTTTGGATTGGAGCAAGCACAATTAAGCGGTGTCGCTCATCCCAAAGTGAAGATTACTAGCCTGAAAGCTTCTGCTGGCATCGGCATCGAGCTACTAGAATATCTAGAACCTAACGACGGACGCGCGATTCCGACCGACACTGAAGCCAACGATGGCTGGTGTTCGCAAACGACGATTGTTGTCGCTGATGCGATCGAGACTGTCCAACAACTCAGAAATGCTCGCCTGCCGATCTTTTCAGACGTGGTGTCACCAGGTACTAATTCGTTAGAAGTCGATCGCCAGTTCCTAATTTGCGACCCTGACGGCCACAAGATCCGGC
>NZ_JANNDR010000402.1:0-3234 GCF_031378165.1 Chamaesiphon sp. OTE_75_metabat_556 | reverse complement strand
CTCCAAGATGGAGACATGATTATCAATTATGACTTGCAGTGGAATCCGGTCAAACTGATTCAACGCTTTGGGCGGATCGATCGAATTGGGACAGAAAAAGAAACTATTTATGGTTGCAACTTCCTCCCCGAACTGGGGATCGAAAAGAATCTCGGACTGAAAGAAAAGCTCAAACTCAGAATTCAAGAAATTCATGAAACAATCGGTGAAGATTCAGCGATTCTCGATAATAGCGAACAGCTCAATGAAAATGCCATGTACGCTATCTATGAGCAAACGCAAGGTAAACAGTTAAACTTTCTAGATATAGAACCAGCCCCACCAATCGATCTAACCTATGCTGAAGAAATGCTTCGCCAACTCCAACGGGATGAGCCTGATGAGTTCGATCGCATTGTCAATTTACCCAATGGTATCCGCACCGCCAAACTAGCTCAAGAAACAGGTACATTCGTCTTCTGTGAATCTAGCAATATCAACGATTCCAGTGACAAAAGATATCCACAGCTATTTCTACTCGATCGAGAGGGTGAAATTATCAGCCGTGATATTTCCAAGATTCTATCGATGATTACCGCCAAAGAAGACACCCCAACAGCACTATTACCCCAAACTCATAATCAAACCGTCACCCAAACCCTCCGCAAATTTAGTAAAGAGGTGAAAATACGTCAGTCAGAGCAACGTGATATTAAGCTCACGCCTGCTCAGAAGTATATTTTGAAAGAACTAGAAAAAATGTTTAAAGATGGTGCCGAAGAAGATTTAAGATCGATCGTTAACGAACTCGTCAGAAGCATAAAATCTATCCACAATCCAACAATTTTACGAGAATTGAAAATCATCAAAGACAATGGTTTCACGGGACAGTCATTACTAAACAAAGTAATTAATTTGTATCAGCAGTACGATCTCAAAGCTCAAATTAATTCTACACCAGAGCACAAGAGAGATTTTTCAATCTCTAAGATTATTTGTAGTAGTGCTTTGCAAGGTTTAGGTAGAAACTAAATTCAAAAAAGATAATTTGGTAAATAGCAAAATTTGGCCGTTAGGACACGATCTGTTTCCTAATAGCCTTGCCACCAATGCGTTACCAACAAAAAGCCCTCAATGAGGCTTGAACTCATGACCTCTTCATTACCAATGAAGGATCGGTAATGGCTAAGAACTATACAGAGAAAGGCTTATAATGAGCGACTAAAGTAGACAGTGGGTGAAACAGTGGGAGGTCAGATTTTCCCTGTTCTAATGAACCACCCGATCGCACCTCCGACAGTAGCGGTAAAGATGACAATCGCAATCTGTTTCCAGTTCTTCAGCTCTCCAACCTTCTCAGCTAGATCGCCAACTGCTTTAGTATTCGCTTCGAGATTGGTAATTTTGGCGTTAACAGTGTCAAATTTGCCCAGCACCCTAGTTTCGAGTGTGTCGATTCTCCCATCCAGTTTGGTGAGTCTGACATCCACATTGGCGAACCCCGCACGCACCTCAGTGGCTAGATCGGCGATTGCCTTTGTGTTGGCTTCAGTAGCCTTGGCGATCGATTCTACCGCTGTCTTAATTTCCCTGATGTCTGTGTCGGTTGCTTGAGTCATAATATTAGTAATTAACTTTGTTGATATCGATCGCGCTGCTAGTAACAGTCTATCGATCGATCTAGCCCTCGCCTTGACTGGTGGGGGCTATTTCGATTATATGGGACTATTTGCCATCAACGCATACAAACAATCGACCAGCGACTTTGACAGTCTATTCACCGAACCCTTTTTCTTTGGCAGTGAGACGCCCTGGTTCTATTTCTCCAGTACGAGTATCTATATTCTCCTTCTTCTATGCGATCGGTAGCCGTTAAAGCTTTAGGATGATATGTTTACAATAATTTCAATATTGTCGGTGAGTTAAAATTCTCACCTGAATTTGGGAATCCTAAATACAAGGCTATTTTGTCTCTAAATATTTTCATTGAGATCGTACCCGAAAAATTATTACTAAAGACCTAATTCAATATTTAAGTATTTTATTTATTAATAATCTCTATGCCAAGAACTACCTCTACGGGTAAATCACCATCAACTAAATCAAGTAAGCCCAAACAGGAGAAGTCACCAGCTCAGATTAACTCATACATTCAGAATGAGATTACAAAACTTGTAGAACTGCATGGTGCCGATCGATCTGCATTGGAAGCATTTGCCCTGTTTGTCGTAGATAACCATAAGAAGAAAGAGAAAGTAATAAAAATTCTTAAGGTCAAACCTTTACCACTAACACAGATTAAATCAGCAGTTTATCAGTATTTCTCGGTTAAAAACACGACTGAACTCAAGAAATCTGGTGCCTTTAATATGGCTGTCGATGGTATTGACGATCTCAATTTGACTGTGAGGAGTGGATGGGAGCAACTATATCGTAAGTTTGTCGGCATCCTCCCTGAAGAAGAGAATCAGGAAGGCTATGGATGTATCAATGGTCTTAATATTTTCAATTATTTTAAGCCTTGGCAAGTTTTTGGTTTAGATGCCAAAGTTGCTAATACTCAAGACATCAAAAAGGCTTATCACGGACTTAGTAAAAGTTATCATCCTGATGTCCCAACTACAGGTGATGCAACTATCTTCGATCGCCTTACCACTATGTACAAGAGTATCATTGCTGAGGCGTAATTATGTCAAAAAGAACATCAGGATTTACAATTAGAGAATCGGAACTAGCTAAGACGCTAGAAATTACTATACAAAAATTGGATCTAGTCATTGTATTTTTTGATTCCGATCCAAATGACCAATGGGAGCTAAAAGAAGACCATCACTTTATCTATTTCAATAAAAGCTTAAATGAGCGACTTTTTTCAGAGCAAGGTGCCTATGCTGTTGCCAAATATATAGATGAAACTCAACCTCAAAATATTTGGAATCGCATCAAGGAATTTATCACCAAGCATCGCGAGAAAATTCGCAATGCTTTTGTCAATCAAAAGATTTATGAAAACTCTAGTTCTTTAACGTTGCGGAACAACCGTCATTTTCTATCAAAAAAAGATGTAGTTAAAATATTTTGCACTAATTAACAGAGGATTAATAAAGCATTTGAGGAAATCAAAATATCAGACAATAATCTTGCACTGCCGATAACTTAATTGATTTTGTTCAGCAACTTCACTCAGATAACTATGAGGTGAGCTTACGGCTGAATAAAATCAAACAAATGCTATGTGTAAAAACATGATCTTAA